>JAZDLZ010000421.1:0-2389 GCA_043801535.1 Pseudomonadota bacterium | reverse complement strand
CACTCGCTCGAGGGTCTCGCCCCGAGCTCGCACAAAGTCCGAAGATTGCTTCAGGAACGCAGGCTCCGAGAGCGCGAAGAAGTACCGTCGGAGCGCGGTGCGTATCTGCGGGTACCCGAGGATTCCCAACCCGTAGTTGGGACATGACTCCCGACGATCCACGCCGTCGAAGAAAAGCCCGGCCGAGGTGCCGGTCATCCACGAGCCGATCCCATAGCCCTGCGGCGAGCGCGCGAGCTCCCAGAGCCACCCGGCGCCAGCGGTTTCGGCCCAGAACGCCACCAATCCCTGCAATCCGGCGGTGGGCTGGTCATTGTTTTCGAGGGACAAGAACAGGCGCGCCCGGAGCTGCTCGGTGACCAGGTCAAGCTCCTTCGGTGGCACTCCCGACTCGCTCGATGTCCGCAGGGGCTCGAAGATCCGTTGTGCTTCGGCGCCGTCAAGGCGAACAGCAGCGAGCGCCTGCGGTGTAAGCTCCTGCATCACCGACCGCCAACCGTCCTCGCGAGTCGTCGGCACAGGAGGTGGGTCCAGCGGATGCGGACGCCTCGCGCCATGGAGCGCTGCTCTCTGTGCCTTCTTTCACGCCGGACCCAAGGATTCCGCACTTTTATCCTTCTTCGTCGCCATCGAACCCTACTTTCTTTTCAAATGAGCTCACGTTTTCATTGCGCAGGGGTGAACCAGGTCACCCTAACTTGCACCGATGGGAAGCATCTGGCAAATACGGCTCAGCTGCTTCATACCGGCTCCCCTACAACATCGAAAGAGAATACCGCGCATGCAGAGCCCGGAACAACACGCTCGCCGAACCTCTGTCTGAGCCTCTCCAGAGCCCTGTCTCCGGTGCAGTGGCAGGGAACGATGAGGTCGGGGGCAAGCGTCTCGAAGTTGCCCTGCCCCTTAGCGATGATGAGATCTGCCTGGTCGAAGCGCTTCCGGAAGGTGCTGCTACAGTCCTTGAGGATGGTCACGGGAGCGTCGGAGCCGTTGTCGATCACGCGGACGAGCTCATCCAACCCCACCTGTTGGGGGTCTTCAATCGTGGCATCGTTGAGCACGGGAGCCCCGCGAACGGCGACGGTCACCCGCTCGGCGCCGAGCTCCTCAATGACCAGGCGGTCGACAGCGATCTCCCCAGCGTTATCGGCAAGGCAGAGGAATTCTGTCGCCTTGGCCGCCGCCTCGAGAAACTGATCCCAGTCGCCGTGAACCGGCTCCCCGGCCAGTCCATGAAACACGCCAGCTCGGCCAACGCAGAGATCAGCTCGCCAGCTCATCCGCTGAATCGGCGATCGGATTCAGTGGAATACGCAATCTTCACTTGGAAGGTTCTTCTTGGGAATGACGACTGAGAACCGCTTCGCCGCCGCTTTTCTGATACTCCGAGAGACCTCCTTGGCGCGACGTTGGGCGTAGGAACATTCCGTCCCGCGCGGTGTCAGCGCGTCGCGATCAAAGCGTCGAGGCATGAGATGGACTCGATCTCGAGCGCGCCAGGAGACGAGCTTCTCCAGGCAGGCAGCGATCCACCGTGACAAGAGCAGGGATTCGCACGGGATATCCCGAATACCCCTCCGCAACCGTGGCATGCTGTGGCTGGACCTGGGCTGCTCGACGAGAGAAGTCGCGATCTCAATAACAATCGCCGACCCGAGGTCGCCTATCCCTCGATCCAGGGGTTCTCGACGACTTCGATCATGAGATCTCGCTGGCCGTTCCTTGACAACCGATCAGCCGAAACCGGTATAATGCTGCTCATCGATGAGTGATCGAAGCTCAACCCACATTAAACCAACTACTGCCACGATGGGGGTAACATGAAACCGGTTTTTTTATCCGGCAGGCGACGGAATGAATAGTTGGCAGGGTCTCACCCTTCGCTTCTGGCCTGTCGCTTGGGGAGTGGGGCTGATCGGGCTGGCCATGGTCGCCGTTGTGGCAGGATGCCATGAACAAGAACAGACGCCTCAGCTGATGAGCGGTGAGCTCTCGCAGGAGCCAACTCCGGATCCGCGCTGCCAAGCGGCAACCGAGAGCGCGAACGAGGGCGTAGCACAGGCTGCGGAAGCTCGCTACGATCGCGCTGTCGAGGCACTGTCGCGAGCCCTGCTGTCCTGCGAGAGCCCGCCCTTTCAACAGGCCCGAAAGGCGGACCTGGTCCGGGTGCTCCGGCGCTGGAGCGAGGCTTCCCAGGCGGAAGGGAATCTCGACCGGGCACTGTTTCTTCAAGATGCGCTCCTGACGCTGGAACCAACCTCGCAGCACCAGCTCGCCTATGTGGATGCGCTGATCGCCACTCGCCGACTCGCCTTGGCGCGGCAGCGGCTCGACGAGCTCAACAAGAGAGCCAACGCGTCGATAGGACCAGCACTGGAGCAGCGGTCGC
>JAZDLZ010000420.1:0-2559 GCA_043801535.1 Pseudomonadota bacterium | reverse complement strand
GCGACCGCTGCTGGTGGCGCCACCCGTCCCAGGTCGCTCGGCCGGACAAAGACGTGAAGGCTGCTGCCAACGGCAAGCGGCTGCCGTTCTCCGTGGCGAGCGGTCAGCCGATAGCCGACGCAGAGCTCACTGCCGCGCAGGGTCGCCTTCACGATCGCGACCTCTATCTGGTCGCCAAATCGCAACGGGCGGAGGAAGTGTCCCTCGATTCGCTTGACTGGCGAAGCCCACTCGCCCGTGGCCAGGACGTCCTGCAGTCTGATGCCACCAGCCTCGAGAAACTCCACGTAGGCGTCGTGAAAGTACTCGAGAATCCTGGGATGGAACACGATCCCGGCGGCGTCGACGTCCTGGAAACGGACAGTCCGCGTGGTCACGAAGCCGTCGGCATTGGAGACCGCGACAAGCTCGTCGCGGCCAAAACAGTCACCCGGTGGCATGAAGGAGGAGTTTATACGAGGCTTGCCGACTTTGGCGTCTCCTTGTAGTTTGGAGGGGTCACCGAGACCATCATCGGAGGCGCCATGCGTTGGGGCGAGGTACGGGCGATCATTTCCGAAGCGGTAGAGCAGCGGGTCTTTCCTGGCTGCGTTCTTCTCGTTGCAGACCGAGGCAGCTCGGCATTCGAGGAGCCATTCGGTCTCCGTGCAGCCGTTCCCAGCCCTGGACCGCCAGTAACCCTGGCGACACGCTACGACGTTGCCTCGCTGACCAAGCCGATCGTGACGACCACGGTGGTGATGAGACTCATCGAAGCCGGTCGTCTCGATCTCGATACCGCAGCCGGAGTGCTGGTGCCGGAATTGGCCAGGCAAGGGAAGCGCCGGACCCGGATTCGCATCCGCGACCTGCTCTCCCACAGCTCGGGCATGCCAGCCTGGCGCCCGTTCTACGAACGGATCGTTGCTGGCGACCTGGCCGGCGCCACGAGCCGAAGAGACGCCATCTTCAACATGGCGATTGCCGAGCCTCTCGAGTCCGATCCGGGGACGCGCTCCGTCTACAGCGATCTCGGATTCATCGTGCTCGGCAAAGTCGTCGAGCGCGCCGGTGACGCTCGCCTCGACGAGCTCGCTCGCCGGGTAGTGTTCGATCCTCTCGAAATGAGCTCTTCGTGCTTCGTCGACCTCGAGACCGCAGGTGCTGGTGCCGGTGCGGGTGCAGGCGCGGGCGCTCATGCCGGCGGTGCTGCGGGAGCGGGGGCGGGAGCGGGGGCGACGGCTCTGCCGCCGGCGCGCGGACCAGCCTGGCCAGTCGCCGCGACCGAAATATGCGATCGGCGAGGAATCCTCCAAGGCGAGGTACACGACGACAACTGTCACGCTGCCGGAGGCATTCTCGGTCACGCCGGTCTCTTCACGACCGCCGCCGATCTCTCCCGATTCTGTCGCGCCCTGGTCTCGGCATGGCAGGGGATTCGCATTTCGGGCGGATTCCCACCCGCCCTGGTCCACCAGTTTCTCGCCCCGGGCGGAGTACCGGCATCGACGTGGCGACTGGGATGGGACAGTCCCTCTGACACTGGCGCCTCCCAGGCTGGCAAGCTGTGGCCGCGAACCGGCGTCGGCCACCTCGGATTCACTGGCTGCTCGCTGTGGATCGACCCGGAAAAGGCTCGCTGGGTGATCCTGCTCTCCAACCGGGTACATCCGTCGCGCCGAAACGAACGGATAAAGGCATTGCGTCCACTCCTCCACGATGCGATCGTCCGAGCGCTCGCAAGCTGACCGCGAGCAGCGCGAGCAGCGCGAGCAGCGCAGGCAGCGCAGGCAGCGCGGGATACCAAGCTGGGGCGGCTGGTGGCACTGGTGGAGGCAGGGAGAGAGATTCGTTGTCTGGACAACAAGAGACCTGATTTCGGTAACCGCGACAACATCTGGCGGTGTCTTGGTTGTCGCGACAACAGAAGACATACACAACATGGCGAAATCACAGCAATCAACTGCTCGGCAGTTCAGCGCGCCAACCACTCCACTGGACGCCATGGTGTCCACCCATTACGTGATATCGCGTACTTGGAGGCAGCATCGGCTTGGCCTGCGAATTGCGAAGGGCGGGCTAGCCTGCCCACGGCTGCATATCGCGACCGCACGTCAGGCTGACAGGAGGAATGAATGTCAATGAGCCGGCCTCTTCTTCGTCACCAGGCCTACCACTACGCATACGCAAGCTGCAACAGTCTTCCGGTTCGCTGTGCCAATCCTTGCCACTGCTTCCTGCGGCACTGTCCGCCAGAAGTGCCTCCCAGATCGTGACGAATGCCCGGAAGGCCTGGAGTGCATCGACGGCGAGTGCCAGGCCCCCAACCAGAGGCCGGACTCGAAGAAGCCTTCCATCGACGGTGGCGATCCAATCGATGCTACCGGTGCTGCCGACGCTGTCGATGCTACCGGTGTCGATGCCCAGGCTGCTGTCGATGCGGGGTGTGAACAAAAGCCGTTGGTTGTGCTGTTCCCTGTGCCTAGTCCCTAGTTCCTTGTTCCATTCCTCTTTCGAGGTGCTATTCTCGCCGCAGCAATCGGCGGCGCGACGGTGACATGGCACTCCAATGAATGGCCG
>JAZDLZ010000402.1:0-8392 GCA_043801535.1 Pseudomonadota bacterium | reverse complement strand
CGCGGAACACCTCGATCTTGGCGCCTTGCACCTGTTTTTCCGGAAAACGGTCAAAGCCTCGTTGAGTGACGAGATAGTAGGATCCAAAGCTGCCCTCGCTACCGAAGACTAGCTCCGCCGCCTTTTCCGAGAATTGCACGGTTGGCAACCATCCCTCCGGGAGCACCAGAGGTCGGGCCGTGCCATCCACCACTTCAGCGATGGAGCGCTGGCCGCTGCCGCTGCCACTGCCACTGGCGTTGGCTTGCTTGGCAAAGGCCTCTAGACCAAGGATCGCCGACGCCGACGAGAACGTGTTGAAATTCCCGCTCGCGATCGGCTCGACGAGAGCATCGATCTCGGCCTGGCGTACTGCCGAAGCCTGCTCCGGAAAGTGTCGGGCAAGCAAGTACAGTAGTTGTCCATCGTGTACCAACCGGTCGTAGTAGTTTTCCCAGTCGGCGCTCACCGACTGTCCGAACCGCTGTTTGGCCATCAACTCTGCCGCCTGCCGATCCTGCCGCAGCAGCCGGTAGGTGGCGGCCAGGTAGGCACCGGCAAGATCCTCCTTCCACTCCACGGGATGATTCGCTTCGAGGTTCTTCTGCGCTGCCGCCGCAAAGGTGCCAGTAACCATCTCGTTGCGAGTGAGCACGTAGATCGCGTGCGCACGAACGCGCGCCGCTGGCAAATCGTCGGGCGCACTGCCGGCGAGTCCTTGCAGATAGGGGATTGCCTTGGCAACCAGATCGGCCGGAATCGAGTACCCGCGCTCGCGAGCCTCGATAAGCACGTGAATGGCGTACACCGTCACCTCGGGGACGACACGCGGATTGGCTGCCCACAAACCGAAAGCACCATCGTCGTTCTGCCGCGTGCGCAGGATGTCGACGAGGCGAGCGACCGTCTCATTCACCTTGGCGGGCGCGAGCCCAAGCTCTGGTCGTTTGCCCAGCACCACTGCCGGCACAGCCTGACTCACCACCTGTTCGGTACAGCCGTGCGGGAGCTCCTCCAGGTAGGACGCCAACCCACGAGCAAGCTGCAATGGCAAAGGCGAGATCCCTGCCTCCAACACGCGGTACTCGGGGTAGAGCTGGCGCGGAATCGGTACTCGCGTCTTGCCGTCTTTCAGGTAGCCCGCCTTGAGCGTGGTCAGCATCGGCACCCCAGGACGCACCGACAGATCCGTGGTTATCTGGCCGCTCTTTTCGCTGAGGTGTGCATGAAAGGTCAGGGAAGCGGAGCCCAGCACGTCCTTGGCCAAGAGCTTGAACGTCGCCGTGGTCTCGCGCATCTCGCCGACGGCAACGACCTGCCGTCCCATGCGGGCAGTGATGAGCTTGTTGCTGTCACCGACTACCTCGAGGTGCGGCGACACCGCCAACTCGACGGTGACCTGGGCTTTCGCCCCGGAGCCGGCCACATTGTTGGAAACCAGGACTGGTACCTCGAACGTGTCGCCGGGCGCCACGAACGTCGGCACATTGGGGGTCAGGGTGAAGTCGCCTCGCACCGTCGCCGTCCGCGCGAACGCGCCCACCGCCTCCGGTGAGATTGCGACGGCCATGATCCGCAGAGTGCCACTCCAGTAGTCCGGTACATCGTAGTGGAGCTCCTTGGCAGTGGGTCCCACGTCGACAAGTCCCGACCAGAACGCCACTGGTTTGTCACGACGGCGTCTGAACGGATTCAGGTTGGCGCCAATCGCTGCCTCGCCATCGGCATCTCCGCCCGGAGCCAGAGCCTGGAGCAGCCGTTCGTGCTCGGGAAGGATCAGATCCAGAATCTGCGTCGTCGATACTCGCAGGGCGCGTTTCTGGAAAAAGTAGCCCAGCGGGTCAGGCGCCCGGTAGTGTGCCACCCGGAGAATCCCCTCGTCGACCGCGAAGACCACCGCTCGTGCCTTCTTGTCGGCGCTGACCTTCAGTGTCAGACGTTCCCCCGGCTTGACGAGCTCCGCAGCTTCGACGCGCACGTCGACCGCCCGCCTGGCGCGGCTCACCGAGAACGGAACCACCCCGTAGGACAGAGGACTGGCGAATACTTCTGCGGAGCCAGGATCGCGAATGAAAACCACCGAAAGATAGCCGCCGCCCTCTAGCTCGGCAGGAACCTGGATAGTCTCGACCGTCGCCGTGGTTGCCGTCTTGAACCACTTGACCGCGTATACCCGATCGCGCTCGATCGTGATCAGGCCAGCGCCAGTGTACGGGGCCTTGATCTGAACCTCCAGCGTTCCACCGACCTCGACGTCTGCCGACTTCAGCGCGAGCTGGAGCTCGGCGTTCTTCTCCATCGAGCGGGCAAGGTCACCATAGCCGGAAATCGAGAAATCGATCCGCTGGATCTCGTCGCCCTTGTCGTTGCGCAGCGAAAGGGCAAAATCGCCTGGCGTCTTGGTCGGTGCTCGCCAGCGCGTTCCAGCGGCAGCAATGGCGAGCGGCTCGCGCGACTGTTCGACGTCCTTCTTGACCGATTCGTATTTGTAGGTGCCATTGTCCTGCCGCACCAGCACCGAGACGTACTTGCGCTCGAGTAGCACAGCCGAAAGCCCGCCGACGTCCTTGCGGTCACCAGTCGGACCGACTGCCACTAGCTCGATGCTCCGCGGTGTCCCGTGACCGATGTAGCGCAGCTCGCCGTCCGCCTTCCAGCCGACGAGATAGGGCAGCGGCGAGACCACCACGCTCGTCTCGGCGGTAACGCTGCGCCCACCCTCGGCCTCGAAACCCTCGGCCACGAAGGTGAGGCGATAGGTGGCATTGGCATATCGTTCCAGGTCGAGGCTGATTTCCGCTCGTCCGTCGTCGCCGGTTTTGACGTCGGTGAGGTCTTGGGTCACTGGCTCGCGCGCCTTGAGGGGATCGAAAAAGCGGAAACCGGCCAGCTTGCTAAAAGTTGGCAGGCCAGGTACCAGAGTGACGCTGCTGCGCACCCGTCGTCCCGACGCTGGAGTGCCGAACAAGTTGGTGAGCGTCACCCTGCCCTTCAGGTTGGCTGGTGCCACCCAGCCGTCGATCCGTTCCTCGGACAGATTGGCCTTGATAATCATCCGGTCGGGCAAGAACTCTCGGACCTGCACCGTTGTGAAGCCCAGCAGAGCGGCCGGCTTTTCGTCCTTGACGGTGTAGAGGTTGACCGAATAGGTTCCGGTCGGGGCAACCTCGGGCGTGGTGTGCCGTATCTCCTCGAAGCCTGCCGCGCCCATGACGAGCTTCTGCCGTTTCACCTCCAGACCGCGAGCGTCGATCACCACCGCCAGGAGCGGCAGACCCTCGAGCGACTGCGACCAATCCTTGGGCTTGACCACCGTGCCAATCCGCATCTCGTCGCCGGGCCGATAGACTCCGCGATCGGAGAACAGATAGGCTGACAGGCTCTGCGGCTCGACCGCCTCGTGGATGCCGCCCACATCGAAACGGGAGAGATCCAGCATCCGATCGGCGCGACCAATGGGAAGAAAGGTCGAATCGCGGCCGAGGCTGGCCAGATAGAGCACGGCCTCCTTCTCGGCGTGGAAGGATCCGATTGGCGGGAAATGAACCTGCCCGAGGTTGTCGGTCGTCGCGGAGAGCACGGCGACCCCGTTCTTGCCAATGACCTCCACGCGCGCGCCGGCAACCGGCTCGCCATTGCGAATGCTCTGCACGAACACATCCTGCGAGCCGTCTGCCCAGCGCTTGGCCAAGAGTCCGAGGTCGGAGACCAAGACCAGACGCTGGTCCTCCTCGCCGAGAGTATCCTTGGATTGGGGATCCCAGCTCTCGGCCTTGACAATAAAGAGACCACGGTGTCCGTCGGCCAGGTACGGCGACAAGTCGAGCGATTCGTATGCCGGCTTGCCGCGTGCCGCCTTCATTGCCCTGGTCTCCGTCCAGAAGTCGGCAAGATTCTGGGGACCGAAATCGTACCTGAAGTCTGGCCGGGCAAACTGACCGTACGATTGCGTCACCAAGTGGTGAAGCTGGTCTGGCAGAACGCGCGCCACCTCGAAGCGCACCCCGGGCACGTCGCGGGCAAACAGCGTTACTCGTCGCTCTCCGCTGAGCGCGAGCAGCGAGCCTGACTGCATGAACTTGATCTGCCGCGGGAAGGGCGTCACCTCGAGGATCGACAGGAACGGCTCCCCGAGGACATAGCCGCCGAAAGCGCGCGCTCCCTTGCGAACCTCGAGGTACAGGAAGCGTCCGATCTCGGCGTCGAAACGGAAGCTGTGGACGTCGGCGTACTCCTTGTCGGCGGCAAGCTGCCTCAGCTCCAGCTTGCGGCCAGCCTTCAGGATTGCGGGCGAGATGCGCGACACGTCGTAGTAGCGATACGGTCGCCGAGCTTCGCCGGCCGAGCTTCCCGGTGGCTCGTCGGGATTGGTGACCGGTAGCAGCCAGGCGGAGACGTGCTGGCCGATCTCCTTTTCGGTTGCCCCTGCCGACAAACGCAAGCTCAGCACCTGCTCCGGCTCCATGCGCTCGTTGTCGACGACCTCCATTTCTGCCCCGTATACCCGGAAGAAATTGTAGAGACCGGGCACCAGCACCTCCTGCGCCAGCGGCCCGGCAAAAGGCGGCCCGCCAGCCGCAGCGCGAGCTCCCTCGTCGAGGGAGACCAGCATCTTCGCGTCCTTTTGGGGAATGGCGAACGGCGCCGAGCACACGAAGGCCTGGGCCTTCCATTTGTCGTAGCTCGTCTTGAGCTCGGCGTCGAAAGCGCGCTCTTCCTTGTTGCTCGGCTCGAAGTGCATGCGCACGTGCTTCTCGAAGCTGGTCGGGTCGACTGGATGGCTGAACTGGAACGTGGCCACCACTTTCTTGAGGCTGGGATCGACCGGGTCTTGGTAGAACTCGGCCTCGGTGAGAGTGGCAGTGAAGGGAGCCGTCGAGAATTCGAGCTCGTACTTCGCCAGCTTGACGTGGGCAGCGCACAATCCTAGCTTGGCGAACCTTACCTCGAAGTGCTGTCCGACTGGCCAATCACCCTTGGGCATGAACGAGAGCTGCCTGTCGGACGTCCACTTCCAAGCTCCAGCGATTGGCGGACGGAGCTCCACGCCAGCACCGACCGATCGCCCGATATCCTTGAGCGGAGCCACCGAATCGGCAAAGTCGACGAGCACTGGGTATGGCACCGGCTTGTCGGCGATGCGGGTGAGCTCCGGCGCGGTCACTGTCACCTCGGTCGTGACCGGGCGCGGTCGTTGTTTCCACCAACGCCAACCAAGGACACCCCCGGTGCCGAGGAAAGCGAGCGTCACCAGGATCGCCGCCGAAGCAGCCCGATGCGCTCTTGCCCATCCCCCACCGCGCGCCACGCCCCGTCCCAGCAAGCGCAACCAGGGAGGTGGCTCCCACCGTCCGAGGATCGAGCCGAGAATCCATCGTACCTTGGCGAATAATGTCCTCATCCGCATTCCTCCACCATGTGGTCGACTAGCTAGCTAGCTAGCTACTGGGCAGCACCGAAGCACAGGAAGCTCACGTGGCAACGGACAATATCATCCACCCAGTCGTCACTGACACTGGAATAGCAACTGCCTCACACGAATGGTGTCCCTGTCAGAGTGGCAGAGTATGCTCCACGCCATGGTGCGCATTCTCGGGGTAGATCCAGGCAGTCGAGTGACTGGCTACGCGGTCGTGTGCGCCGAAGGCGAGCCAGTACCTCGACTGTCCTATCTCGAGTGCGGAGTGCTCAAGGTGAAAGCTGATGCGCCAGTCGAGCAGCGGCTCGCCGAGATAGCTCAAGGCCTGAACGAAGTGATCGGAGAGTTTCGCCCCGATGTCGTTGCGGTCGAGGATGCATTCCACGCCATCAACGCCCGTTCGGCAATTGCCCTGGGCCAAGCTCGTGGTGCAATCCTGGCAGTCGCCGGAATGGCAGGGCTGCCCGTACACACCTATTCGCCGGCCGTGGTCAAGCAGGCAGTCACCGGTCGCGGACGCGCCACCAAGCTACAGGTGAGCCAGATGGTGACAATCCTCATGGGTCTACGCCGCCTGCCACAAGCCGATGCCGCCGACGCTCTGGCCGTCGCCATCACCCACGCCAACTCTGCGCGGATGTTGCCGACGACCGGGAGAACAAGAAGCAAAAGGAGAAGGAGGAGAGCATGATAGCCCGGCTTCGCGGAACGCTCATCGAGAAGGGACCATCCTCGGCTGTCGTCGAGTGCGGAGGAGTCGGGTACCACGTTTTTCTCTCGGATCCGACGATTGCCGGACTGCCTGACGATGGCTCGGAAGTCATCCTGTGGATCCACACTCACGCCGTGGAGAGCCGGATCGCACTCTATGGTTTTGCTGGCACCCGAGAGCGCGACTTGTTCGATGCCCTGATCACCGTCAAGAATGTTGGTCCAGCCACTGCAATCGAGATCCTGTCTGGCACCCCTGCACCCGCGACCCTGGCACAGGCGATTGCCGCCGGTGACACGACTGCGCTCACCAGAATCAAAGGCGTTGGTCGCAAGCGAGCCGACATGCTCGTGGTCGAATTGCGCGAAAAGTGCAAGAGCCTGCTTGGCGACTGGGACGGCTTCGCAGGATTCGCCGGCGCCAGCGGGGAGAAAACGCAGACAGCGGCGCGCCCGGCAATCCTGCAAGACGTGGTCTCGGCACTGGTTCATCTGGGATGGCGGGCTGCCGAGGCTGAACGAGTAGTCGCTCGTCTCGTTGCTGGACCAGGTGCCACGGTAGAATCCCTCATTCGCGAGGCGCTGCAGGCACTGCGCGCTCCGACGAGGTCTTGATGGTACGCAAACGGCACGACGAGCAGGAACCCGTCGTCGCGGGACAGGGATCGCCGGAAGGCGCCGCCAACGACAGGCTTCTCTCGCCCGACCTCGGTCCTGGCGAAAAAAACGCCGAGGCAGCACTGCGACCCAAGAGCTTCGACGAGTATGTCGGACAGTACGAGCTCGTCGAGAACCTTCGGGTGTTCGTGCGCGCAGCGCAACTCCGCGGCGAAGCGCTCGATCACATTCTGTTCACTGGCCCGCCCGGACTCGGAAAGACCACCATGGCCCACGTAATCGCCCGCGAGCTCGGCACCAATCTGCACGTGACGAGCGGACCCGCGATCGACAAGAAAGGCGATCTGGCAGGCATTCTCACCTCCCTGGCCGAACGGGACGTCATCTTCATCGACGAGATCCACCGTCTCTCCCCGATCGTCGAAGAGAACCTCTATCCGGCGATGGAGGACTATCGGCTCGATCTCTTCATCGGCGACGGCCCGCACGCAAGATCAGTGGCCATGAAGCTACCGCGCTTCACCCTGCTCGCCGCCACGACCAGAGTCGGTCTCCTTTCGGCGCCGCTGCGGGATCGATTTGGCTATGTGGCAGCCTTCCGCTACTACCCCCAGGATGATCTGGGGATGATCGTGAAACGCTCGGCCCGACTACTCGGCATCAGCGCCGCCGAGGACGGCGCCCGCGAAGTCGCCCGGCGCGCTCGTGGCACCCCTCGAGTAGCCCCTCGACTCCGTCGTCGTGTCCGTGACTTCGCCCAAGTACACGGCGACGGACGCGTCACCAGCGAAATCGCCGATTATGCCTTGCGCCGGCTCGAGGTCGATGCGGCCGGGCTCGACGGCATGGATCGCGCCTATCTTCAGGTAGTGATCGAACGATTCGATGGAGGACCAGTCGGCATCGAGGCAATGGCAGCGTCGCTCGGCCAGGAGCGGGATACCCTCGAGGACTGGATAGAGCCCTTCCTCGTCCAGGAAGGCTACATCGCCCGAACGCCCCGAGGACGAATGGCCACAGCCAAGGCGTACCAGCATCTAGGCCTTGCAAAGCCCAGAGGATCCGACAGCAATACGTCGGACTAGACCCTTAGTCGCTAGCCAAACGCTAGGCCGACAACTCCTCGAGCAAGGCGTCATCGATGTCGAAGTTCGCGTAGACGTTCTGCACGTCGTCCAAGTCTTCGAGCGCATTCATCAGCTTCAGCATCGACTCGGCCTTGCCACCCTCGAGAGGCACTTTGCTCTGCGGCAATACGGTCAGCTCGGCTTCGGAAGGTGTCATGCCAGCGCTTCCAAAGGCAGCGCGAATGGATTCGAATTCGCCCGGGTCGGTCTCGACTTCCCACAGGGAGTCGGCGTCGCGAACATCCTCGGCGCCAGCCTCGAGCGCCACCTCGACGACCTTGTCTTCGGGGGCAACCGTCTTGTCCAGCGAGATGAGCCCGCGTTTCTTGAATATCCAGCCAACCGATCCGGTGGCACCGAGGTTGCCACCGTACTTCTCGAAGAGATGGCGGACTTCGTGCACGGTGCGATTGCGGTTGTCGGTCATGACCTCGACCAGCACGGCCACTCCACCGGGCCCATAGCCTTCGTAGGTGATTTCCTCGTAGATAACACCCTCGAGCTCGCCAGTACCCTTTTTGATGGCGCGGTCGATGTT
>JAZDLZ010000396.1:0-2771 GCA_043801535.1 Pseudomonadota bacterium | reverse complement strand
CTGCGAGCTGCTCTCCGACGTCTGGAGCAACGTGCCAGTGGTGTGGCAGGAGGGCATGCCACTACCAGCAGCGCCGCCCGCTGCCCACCGCTGCGCTGCCGGTGCGAACGGACATCGTTGAGCCTGGTCTGGTCTAGTTGGGTCATTTCCCGCTCTCTTTGTGGCGTCTTTCAATGTACTCACGCACGAGCTGGTTGCTCAGGCCAGGCGCACCGGTCATGCGTCAGTGCAGTGCTGCTGTCTGCGGAAGTGGAGTAGGAGACAGGCGGACCGCATGCTATAAGGACGAGGCGTCGCTGCAAGGGCCGCCAGGAAGAGTACGAGTTGGCCAGACGGCGCAGACAGAAAGATGAATCATTTCACTGATGTCGCATTTGCGCCATGCAGATGTCAGAATGTGCTGATTCGCAGCAGGGCAAGGACTACTTCGACGATCTGCTCGAGCGCATCCGGGAAATATGAGAATAGACAAACTCATCATCCAGAACTTCAAGCAGTTCACCGAGCAGGAGATCGACTTCCACAAGCAGCTCACGCTGCTCGCGGGCGAGAACGGCGCGGGCAAGACGAGCGTGCTCGACGCACTCGCGGTGGCGATTGGGCTCTGGCACAAGGTCGCCCCCGGTAGCGGCTGGCGCAACATTCTCGCCGAGGAGATACGTCTCGACCCAGTTCGAGCGGGAGATCGAGTGACGTTCACCCCCATTCTGCCCACCTGCATTGCGGCCTTAGGGCGCATCGGGCAGAAGGATGCCCTCAAATGGACCAGGATGATCAAAAAAGGGGGCACGCGAACAACCAATGCAGAGGCACTCGAGGCGGAGCTCGCGATTGCCAGGCTTACCCAAGCTTCGCTTGACCAGAGGGAGCTGCTTCCAGTCTTGGCCTACTACGGAGCAGGGCGGGCTTGGTTGCCGACAAACAAGCGGCCTTCTGGCAAGACCTCACTCGAAAAGCCCCAGCAATTTTCGGCCTACAACAATTGCCTCGACACGCGTATTCGGGACCGCGAGCTCAACGAGTGGGTCCTTTTTGAGACGGCTGCAGCCAACGGTCGTGGCGCCGGTCGTCCAGGATTCCAGGCGGTAAAGCAGGCCGTGCTCGCTTGTATTCCAGGGGCGGATGGACTGCGGTTTGACGCTGACCTGAAGGAGATCGTGCTCTCCATCAAGGGCAAGGAGCAACCTTTCTACAACCTGAGCGCAGGGCAGCGCATGATGTTGGCGCTTGTTGCCGACATCGCCATCAAGGCAGTAACCCTCAATTCCTATCTGTTTGGCCCAAATCAAGCAGCTGCCACCGATCCGAGCAGACTATTGGAGCTGACGCCGGGCATTGTGCTGATCGACGAGCTGGACGTGCACCTCCACCCGAGTTGGCAACGGCGCGTGGCGACCGACCTCAAACGCACGTTCCGGTCCATTCAATTCGTCTGCACCTCCCACTCTCCACAGGTCATCGGCGAAGTCAGCCGTGATGAGGTGCGGCTCATGACTCCACATGGGATCAAGCGCCCCTCGGTTGCCTATGGCGCGGATTCAAACTGGCTTCTCGATCATGTCATGGAGGGTGCTTCTTCCGAGACGACGGAGACTCACAGGCTCGTGCAAGAGGTCGAGGATGCGATTGCCGATGGAAATCTGGCGGAGGCGAGAACAAAGCTGGAGGAGTTGCGGCGCTTGGTCGACGGTGAGACCGGTGAGCTCGCCAGGCTGGAGGGTAGCCTATCGAGTCTGGAGTTGCTGGCACGCGGGACAGATGGGGAGGACGAACGCGGTGAGGACCATTAGAAAGCGCACGGCGCCCGCGTCCCTGACACAATGGCGTGCCGCGAGAATGGTCGCAAATAGGGCGTCAGGGATGGACTGCACTTACAGCGAGCTTCGCCGGTCGGCCTGCGTCGTCGATGTAGAAGACAGCCTTTTCGCGGAGCAAGGTGGAATCTGCGCCTACACGGGCCACCGTCTCCGATTGCAGAAAGCGGACCCGAACACCAACACGGCTCGAGATGTCGGCTTTCATATCGAGCACCCGACGCCGCAGGACTATTGCACCGCACAGAATGGGGACTACGGCAAAGACGCCGACTACCAGAACATGGTGGCCTGTTGGCCCCGGCCCAACTGTGGCTTCGAGCCTGCCTATGGTGCTCGAAGGAAGGGCAATTGGCCGTCCCCACAAGAAGAAGCATCGTTTGTCTCACCGCTAGGCTCTGACTGTTCCGCGCGGTTCATGTTCAACCATCGTGGAGAGATTGCATGCGCAATCAAGGGCGACCAAGCCGCCGCCAAGACCATTGAGGAGATCGGGCTGGATCACAAGACACTTGAGGAACTGAGGCGCAAGGCAATCCGGGGCGCATTCAACCCGAGCGGTCGACCACTTCGCCTGAACGAAGCGAGGCGCCTGCAAACGCAGCTCGACAGGGATTTCCAGACGCTAGATGCAGGCGGCAACGTGCAACTTGCGGCATTCTGCTTCGTGATCCGTTCAGCGCTCGATCGAGAGATCCGCAAGCTCGAAGGAATCGGAATCGAGAGGTACCGATGAAGAGAACGGTATTCTCGCGTCAAGATGCCCATTCTGCCGTGGCGTCAAACAGAGTCTCCGCTGCCCGCTTTGACCGGCGTTCCTCGAAGAGCCAGTCGCCAAGGAGCCGTCCAAGCTGCACGGCCCGGTCATTCACCTCCTCGTCGACAGCCAGTCTCGCCGCCTGTACGCGGCCACCGAGGTCGGCGACTACCAGGCAATCGACCTTTCCGCCCTCTACC
>JAZDLZ010000385.1:0-2351 GCA_043801535.1 Pseudomonadota bacterium | reverse complement strand
CAAAATCGCATCTCGAGACCGACGCACCGCGATTTTCGCTTGCCGCTGCGGCTGGTAATAGGCTAAAAGCCGCCTCAGTCCTCTGAGGAACAACAAAAAGAAGGAGTGAAGCCATGGCACGTAAGAAGATTGCCCTTATCGGAGCTGGCAACATTGGCGGCGAGCTGGCCGCCCAGATTGCTCGCAAGGAGCTCGGCGACGTAGTGCTGTTCGACATCGCAGCGAAAGAAGGACTGTGCAAAGGCAAAGCCCTCGACCTCATGCAGGACGGTGGAGTCACGGGATTCGACTGCAAGATCACCGGCACCTCCAACTGGGCTGACTGCCGGGGAGCCGACGTGATCATCATCACCGCCGGCGTTCCTCGCAAGCCAGGCCAGTCCCGCGACGATCTGATCGGCATCAACCTGCCAATCATCCGCGACGTGGCCAAGAACGCGAAAGAGTGCTGCCCGAACGCCATCGCCATTGTCATCTCCAATCCGCTCGACGTGATGGTGTACGAATTCAAGAAGACCACCGGTTGGGGTCGCGAACGGGTGCTCGGAATGGCAGGCATCCTCGACACCGCTCGTTTCTCCTACTTCGTCGCCGATGCCGCTGGCGTGTCCGTCAAGGACGTGCGCACGGTGGTGATGGGTGGCCACGGCGATCAGATGGTGCCGCTGACCTCTTTCACGACCATCAACGGCGCCCCGGTCGCCCAATTCCTGTCCAAGGAGACTCTCGATGCCATCGTCAAGCGTACTGCTGGTGGCGGCGGCGAGATCGTCAAGCTGATGGGCACCTCGGCCTGGTACGCGCCAGCCTCGGCCGCCATCCAGATGATGGAGGCGATCTTCCACGATTCCAAGCGAATGCTGCCTTGCTCGATCGAGCTTTCGAACGAGTACGGCGGTGGCTACAAAGGTCTCTTCCTTGGAGTTCCCGTCGTGCTGGGTACGAAGGGCATGGAGAAAGTCATCGAGCTGCCGATCAGCCCCGCCGAGAAGGAACTGATGGACAAGAGCGCCAAGGCAGTACGGGAAGTCGTCGAAGTAGCCAACAAGATGTAGCTTTCCGCTTTGCAGAAGAGCACCGGCAACCGTTCATGTCGTGCGCACGTCCTGCATTCTGACTGGCAGGCCAATGCCGACCGACATGAATGGTTGTCGGCTGCACCGTGGCCATGGCCAGTAGTCGAGTTGTCCAGTAGCAGCATGGTGCGTTCTCGAGCTCGCTAGCATCGTCGTCTGACTCGCCTGGCATCCACTATACTGGTGGCCACGCTACACCAAGGAGCATCCCGTGAAGATCCACGAATACCAGGGCAAACAGATCCTGCGCAAATACGGAGTGCCGGTGCCGATTGGCTATCCGGCGCTGACGTTGCGCGAGGCTGACGAGGCAGCCGAGCGGGTAATCCGCGAAACTGGCAGCCAGGTCGTAGTCGTCAAGGCACAGATCCACGCCGGGGGACGAGGCAAGGGCGGCGGCGTCAAAGTAACCAAGGGAATCGAGTCCGCCAAGGAAAAGAACCGCCAGATCCTCGGCATGCAGCTGGTAACCCACCAGACTGGGCCAGAAGGAAAGAAGGTCAATCGTCTGCTCGTCGAGCAAGGACTGGACATCGCTCGCGAGCTCTACCTGGGAATGACCCTCGACCGTGCCACGGGACAGGTGGTCGTCATGGCGTCGACCGAAGGCGGCATGGAGATCGAGGAAGTCGCTGCCAAACATCCCGAAAGAATCCTCAAGCAGCCAATCCGGCCCGAGGTCGGCTGGCAGGCCTATCAGGGACGCGATCTCGCCTTCAGCCTCGGGCTGTCCGGCGAAGAGGTCAAGAGCTTCTCGCGATTCGTCGAGATGCTGGTGCGCTGCTACTTCGAGATGGACTGCTCTCTCGCCGAAATCAATCCGCTCGTGGTAACCAAGCAGGGGACAGTGCTGGCGCTCGACGCGAAGATCAACTTCGACGACAACGCTCTCTTCCGCCACCCAGAGCTCGAGGAGCTGCGCGACCCGGACGAAGAGAACCCGGCCGAGACCGAGGCCAAGAAGCACGATCTCTCGTACATCTCGCTCGACGGGAACATCGGCTGCATGGTGAACGGAGCCGGCCTGGCGATGGCCACGATGGACATCATCAAGCACTGCGGCGGATAATATTTTGTCTAATATAACCAATATCATGAAATAGAATACAGATAGTTTCTCTAAATGAAGGAAATTCATGATATATTCTAATCCAAGCCAAATAAACAAATATTCCATGTATTACTGGATTATGCATTCCAAATAATATACTTCTTAAACCTCTATTCATTATTTTAAAGATTTTGATTTTTTGAGATCATTTTTTGTATATTATT
>JAZDLZ010000378.1:0-6776 GCA_043801535.1 Pseudomonadota bacterium | reverse complement strand
TCGTCGTGGAGGCGCCCTCCCTTCTTCCTCTCGAAACAGAGAGGCTCCATCTCCAATGGCAAGGAAGACTTCGCCGCAGATTCGCAAGCTCGGCATCGCCTCGTCAAGGGTCATGAGCAGCAGAAACGCCGGCCACAGCGGGCGCGAAGACAACGGCCCAAAGGGACTGCACCAGCGCAGCAGAGCGACGAATGACGAATGTGGCGAGAATGACGGCGACGGCGACTCAGTACACGAACAGGAATGGGTTTGCCCAGGATACGAATGCGCCGAGTAATCCTTCCGCTTGGACCCTTACGTTGAAGTTCTGAGCCTTCTCTTCTGCGAATTTGCCGACATCGGCCATGAGGAGGGTCGGAGTCTCTGGGCATGAGAGGGTGAGGACTGTCACCTCGCAACCTGTCGAATACAGTATCACTGAGCTACCGGTTGATCCGCTGCAGACGATACCGAATCTCGCCCTGGAATAGCTCGCGTCGCCAATACTGCCCGGGTCGTAGGTGAGATAGGCAACGCTGGCCTCTTTCGAGATAAGGGCCGCGCTCACCGTGCCAGAGCTCGCGCCTCCGATGTCGGTCGGACACCCGTCCTCGGTGACCTTGGTCGGGGCGAACGGAATCTGCATGGGGAGTGGCCACGCCATGTGTCCACTGACCAGCGTTGAATTCTCCACATCGCCTCCTGTCACGGTCCCGTCGGCAATCTTGGCGCTGGTAACAGCGCCGTTGGCGAGCCTGGCGCTGGTAACAGCACTGTCCTGAATCATGGCGGTGCCAATGCCGGCGTTGGCTACCGACAGGGTGACCGCACCAGCAGCGCCGCCGCCTGTCAAGCCGCTACCTGCCACGACTTCGGTGATGTCGCCTCCCGGACCAGCATCGTCGGCCGAGCAGGCCCAGCCACCGGAGGCATGGTATTTGAGAACATCGTCCTCGCTGCACATGGGCAAGGAGAGCTCGGGCGAAGGACCGCCTGGGTTCGCCACGACGATCCCGCTTCCCGGCCACGCGTCGACCGAGACGATGTCGCCGCCGCTGTCTCGGTCGAGGTCGCAGTACCAAAGCGTACCGTCGGTACGGAGAATCTGGCCGAAGTCACAGGTCATCAGGGCAAGGCTCACCTCGCTCTCGCTTCCGCCACCTTGGAGACCGCTGCCGACTGGCACGGTCACTTTGGTTATCGTACCGGTGCCGGCAGGCTGGCCGCAATCGGGAGCGCCGTCGGGAGCGATGCCCCGCAGATACTCGCCTTCCCGGCACGATGCGCTCAAGACTCTCTGATAGCTGGCAGCCGCGTGTCCGTCGAGATTGCTACAGTCGTTGGCAATCTGGGCGAAATCGGCGTCGGTAGCGGAGTCTGCCTTGGCAGCGTGCTCGGCGTGAAAGGCGTAGGGCTGGGTGACGAGCGGGAGTCGCGGCGAGAGCTCTGCTCCACCCTCGACACGGAGACCCAGCCAGGCCTCGCGCGAGGTCGCGAAAACCGCCGGGTCAAGGGAGCTGCCGGCAGCCCCGAGCAAGGCGGTGAAGACTCCGCCGTCGGAAACGACGTCGATGGTCTCGTTGTGAAGCACCTCCCCCTGGGTGGCGGCATCGTAGAGGGTAAAGGTGATGCTCACTTCTCCACTGTAGAGGACGCCGCTGTCCTCGCGCAGCACGCCTTGGACGCTGGCGACCGTCGGCACGGTTGCCGCCTCGAGCGTTGCCGGCGCTCCAAGTAGTAGGCCAACAAACACCAATAGCCTCCTGTGCATGCTCGTTCTCATGGTCGCTGCCATCCTTGCCAGCGTATCTATCGCCTGGCTACCTCTGAGAGTACTGCTGGTTGCGGCGCGAGCCGCGCTAGGCACCGTCACTTGACCGACTCCTCCGACGTTGCTGCTGGGAGAAGGCCGAGATCTGCTCGGGAAGGTTTGCCGGCGACTCCCCCAGGACTGGATACCCTGCCAGTAACGGACTGGCCGACGGTGACTACCGTCTTGGAGACGGTCGGCTTTGCCGTGGTTCCTGCTGCCCCGCCGCCACCGGCTGCCTGGAGCGCCTTGATCGTGCCCGGACCGCCGTCGAAGCCTGGTGAAGCATCGGAGCGGGCGTCGGGCATGGCGTCGGGCCCGGCAGCATCGGGCAAGGAGCCGTCGATCCCTGCCCCGTCGATCCCTGCCCCGTCAGGCCCTGCCCCGTCAGGCGGCCCGACCCCATCGATCCCTGACCCGTCAGGCCGGGTCGCGTCAGCACCTGCTGCGTCGGGATTGACTCCGTCGGGGCGTGCTGCGTCGGAGGGCAGCTTGCCTTTGCGATAGCACCTGTTGTTGCTGCTGGAGCACTCGTATCCGGGTGGACAAGCGCCACCCTCTCCGCAAACGAAATCACCGTTTCCGTAGTTGGGTGAATAGCAGGCGCAGAGTCCCGAGAACAATGGGAGAGCGGCCCCAACCAGGGTGGAAACAACGTATTTGCCAAGCATGGAGTTGCGCATCCTCTATGATCCTATTCGCTCGCGAGTAACTAGTAGGCTAGGCGAACTAGCAGCGCCGCGCTGTTCGGCGCTACCGCTGGAACGACCGCAACGGCTGGCGGAGTCTCGGCAACAGCAGCGGATTTGCCGATCCCGAGATAGTAGAGCACTCCTCCAGCCAGGACCGCAGCGCTGCCGGCGCTGAGCGCGGCAATGCCGAACGTGCTCGCTCGACGGGCAGCCGCATCCTTGTCCTGCAAGTCTTGCGACCACGTTCCGTGGGTAGTGGCCTCTCCATTGACCTCGCTCTCCACCGAGGAAGCGTGAAGTGCCAGCAAGACGCCAGCGGCGAAGAGCGCTGCACCACCGCCGGCTGTCGCCAACCCGACGACCTTCAGCCTCGGTTTCCGGCCAGCGCCTTGCCGATCGGTCTTTACCGCCGGGATCTCCTCGGCTCCTTCCGATCGTACACCTGGCAATCCTCCTGTTCGAGCCGCTTCCTTGCTGGCAAGCATTGCCGTCTCTGGCTGGTGGTCGGGTGCGCCGGCAGGCTGACCATCGGCGCCAGAACCAACCTTCGCTGCAGGAGCCGAGGGCGAGGAGGGTGAAGTACTCGGCGGCGCATCCGCCGCACTCTGCTGCGCAGCCAGAAGAACATTGAGCTCGGCGATGCGGGCCTCTACCTCGGCACGGTTGCTGGCATCCGGGCTTTCCCGCAGAAACGCCTTGTAGAAGAAAACGGAGGAACGGTAGTCGAGCTTCTGCCGGTATGCCTGGGCGATATTGAACAAGAAGGTGGGATAGTCGGTCTTTTCGTAGCCTTCTTTCCAGACGGTGATTGCTCGATCGAACTCACCAAGGTTGTAGGCCTTCCTGCCAGCAGCGTAGATCTGCTTGGCAGCCTCCTCTCGCTCGGCCGCCAGCTGCTCCTTGTCGTTGTCTCGTTTCTTTTGAGCGAGCGCCAAGGGCTCCCCCCAGCAAAGCAACCCAATGCACGCCACCAGAAAAGGAATGGCCGCAGTACCGACGACTGGCTTGCGCATGACTGGATTCTGCGAGATGGATGCTCGAACGGTCAAGGCGCATTACGAGCACATGGCAGAGAAGGACTATGGTGAGAGAGGTGTAAAGCGAATTTGACCGGTTCCTGAATTTCCCTTCGCTGCGATCACTGCTGACGTTTTGGCGTAACCCGCCGGAGCGCGTCCATCTCGAGAGTTGTCGGCGAATAGTCGAATGTCCGGACGAGTCTCGAGTGATCGGCTGGCACCTGTGCGACCAGATCCTGCGGGAAGGAATTCAGCATTCTCGCCGCACCAACCAGATAGTGCAGGAACGGATAGAAGGGCCGCGACAAGAAGGCAGCCGCGCGGATTGGTGCCAGTGGGATGGCGCGGAAAACAATCTGCCGGCCCGTCATCTTCGAGATACGACTGGCGGCCTCGGGAAACGAGAGTGCTTCCGGTCCTGTCACGCGGAAGCGCTGGTTGGCAAGATCGTCGCGAACCACTGCCTGCGCGGCGATCTCGCCGACATCGAGCCTGGAAACGCTCGGAAAGGCTGGCGGACCGCCTCCGGGGAAGCTCATCCGGTTGCCACGGATGATCGCGAAGAAGATCTCCGTCGAGGGCGCCTCGCCAAGGATGGTCCAGTTGAAGGTCGAGCGGGCGATCGCCTCTTCGACGTCGAGATAGATCGTCGCGTGCTCGAAGCCGCAGCGAAAAATCAGGTCACGCCGGATCTCGTAGCCGGTCAAGTAGACGACGCGCCCCACGCCGGCCTGGCGAGCTTCTTCGAGAAGCATCAGCACGGAGTCGCGCTCGATACGCCTCGCTTGGCGAATGAGCTTGGGATTGCCGGCAGAGATGCTGATGACTATCCGCTCGGCCCCGGCCACTGATCGGGCCACCGCCTCGCGCGAGGTGATGTCTCCTTCGACAATCTCGGGCTGGTGCCCCACGATTGCTCGCGCCCCGGCAGCGTTGCGGCTGAGCACGCGAACGGGATGGCCGTGCTGGCAGAGACAACGCACGATCTCTCTTCCGTAGTGACCTGTACCTCCGACCACCAACACTGGCCCGCGTACAGTAGCGTTGGGAGGTTTCACCGAGGCTGCTTCAGTGACTGGCATTGCAACTAGGAGCTTGCTTCTTCGCGCTCGAGCTCTTCGTCCTTGAAAACCTGATCCCAGTAGACGAGCCGATGACAATTGGGACAGGTCTCGACGGAGTCTGCGCGCTGCAAGACGTTGTAGAGCTGAGGAGGGATCGCCATATGGCAACCCTGGCAGACGCCCTGCACGACGGGCGCCAGAGCGAGGCCGCGTCGCATGCGAATCGTGCCGTATTTCTTGAGCAGCTCGGGCTCGACCTTGGCCGCGATCAGCTCGCGTTCTCTCTTGTCCTCGGCGGCTTCGCGCTCGATCCGCTCGAGCTCCTTCATCGCCGGAATCTCCTCCTGAGCCACGTGCTCTCTCAGGCGCGCGACGTCCTCTTCGTGAGCGGCGATGGCCTTCCGCGATTTATCGATGGCCTCGATGAGCTTGAGGATTTCTTCCTCGCGCTCGCTCACCGTTCGGCGGGTAGCTTCGAGCTCGCGCTGCGCCGCCGAGTATTCCTTGCCACCGCGGACCTGGCTCTGCTTGGCCTTGGCTTTGGTGATGTTCGCTTCTTCGATCTTCAGCTGGGTCTCTTGCTCGCGACGGAACTTCTCGATATCGGCCAGTCCCTCTCGCTCCTTTTGCAGGAGCGCTTCCATCCGAACGAGATTCTGTTTGAGCGACTGCATTTTTTCCGGCAGTGCTTTCCGGCTAGCCTCCAGCTCCTGGAGATGGGCATCCCGGCGCTGGAGCTCTTCGAGAAGTTTGAGCTGTTCCCGCAACTCTTTCCTCCTGTCGTCGCGTGGTGGGCCCACCTGGATTCGAACCAGGGACATGCCGGTTATGAGCCGGCGGCTCTGACCGCTGAGCTATGGGCCCTGAAGCATTCGGCAAGACATACTCAATAGATCCAAACGTCCTGGCTCGCAATACCGAATGTGTCTTTTTTGAGCCCCTCTCGAAGATCTGGACGGATCTGGACGGATCTGGACGGCAAGAGGCTAGTTGTCGACGAATGCCTTGAGCCGTTTGGATCTACTGGGATGGCGGAGCTTGCGCAGTGCTTTTGCCTCGATCTGTCTGATGCGCTCGCGGGTGACCTCGAAATCCTGCCCCACTTCTTCGAGGGTGTGGTCGGATTTTTCGCCGATGCCGAAGCGCATGCGCAGGACCTTTTCCTCCCTTGGGGTCAGTGTCGAGAGCACCCGCCGCGTCTGCTCGGCCAAGTTGAGGGAGATCACTGCGTCGGAAGGAGACATTACGCTCTTGTCTTCGATGAAATCGCCAAGATGGGAGTCTTCCTCTTCTCCGATCGGGGTTTCGAGGGAGATCGGTTCCTTGGCGATCTTCAGGACTTTCCTGACCTTGTCGAGTGGGAGCTCCATCTTCTCGGCGATCTCCTCGGGGGTCGGCTCTCTGCCGAGCTCCTGGACGAGATACCGAGAAGTGCGGATGAGCTTGTTGATCGTTTCGATCATGTGCACCGGGATCCGGATCGTCCTCGCCTGATCGGCGATGGCGCGGGTGATGGCCTGCCGGATCCACCAGGTGGCATACGTCGAGAACTTGTAGCCGCGCTTGTACTCGAACTTGTCGACGGCCTTCATCAGGCCGATGTTTCCTTCTTGAATCAGGTCGAGGAACTGCAGTCCTCGGTTGGTGTATTTCTTGGCGATCGAGACGACGAGACGAAGGTTGGCTTCGACGAGCTCGCTCTTGGCGCGCTCGGCCATGCGCTCGCCATCATGGATGTCCTGGTAGGTCTTCCGCAGGTCATCGACGCTGATCTTTGCCTCTTCCTCGACAATGGAAATCTTGCGCTGGGCAAACCGGATCGTCTTCTCCATGTCCTCGAGAGAAGCTGCCGTCAGCCCGAGCTTGCGAATCATGGCCTTGGCCTTGGTGGACGATTTGGCCTCTTTGAAGAGCTTGCGCAAGCTGCGCAGTGACATACGCGCCCGTTGCTCGCATTCGCAAATCTCGCCTTCCGCTCTCTCGACTCGCACTACCAGCCCCTTGAGCTTGGCGACGATGCGGTCGATGGTCCTCTTGTTGAGGCGAAGATCCGACAGCGCATCGAACATCTTGTCCTTGTTGTGCTCGATGGCGTCGCGTACGCGCTTCTTCTTCACCTCGGAGAGGGATTTGTCGGCGAGCTTCTCGGCGAACTTTTCGTTGTCGCGTTGTAGCCGCCGGACTTGTTCCAGGATTTTCACTACCCGGTCGG
>JAZDLZ010000345.1:0-3703 GCA_043801535.1 Pseudomonadota bacterium | reverse complement strand
GGACCAAAGACCGAGAACGGCCTGCGCTCCCTCGGGTGCCTTGTCATGTCCATCCGACCGAGATACGTCCACGTCGGGTATCGCTGACGCTCTGGTTTCGCCGCCATCGACGGGGACCAACGAGCAACGATCACACCCCATTGCCTGTTGCCTGTTGCCGGTCGCCGGTTGCCTGTGGCCTGTTCTGCAGCGGAGCGAACGAGCCCAGACGCTCGGTCAGGCGCATGCTGCCGGCTGGAATCGTGGACTCCGAATTCCAGGATTGAGGGGTCGGATCGTTCTCTCGCGACACCCGGACGACCACCAGGGAACCAATGTCGCCTAAACCAAAAACGCCAGGCTGCACGGGCTACTTCATCGTAGGCACCGACACCGGGGTCGGGAAAACCACGGTTACGGCTGCACTCCTGGCCGCCGCGCGAATCCGCGGCCTCAGGCCAGCACCACTGAAGCCGGCCGAAACCGGATGCGCCAGAGCCCCAGACGGAACCCTGATTCCCGCCGACGGCAGTCTACTTCGCCAAGCCGCCGGAATCGACGACTATCCATTCGACGAGATAATACCCTACCGCTACTCAATGCCAGCTGCCCCAGGCGTTGCCGCCCGGTACGAAGGACGGCCATTCTCACTCGACCGGATACTCGCCACCCGAGACAGGCTAGTCTCCCTCGGACACACAGTCCTCTTCGTCGAGGGAGCCGGCGGACTCCTGGTACCGTATGGCGAGGCCACTCGACCCCAGCCGCGAACCAAACCGATCACTCGCGACGAAGGTCAACGGCGGACCAGCCAGACCAATCTCGCATCGCCTCATTCGAGCGCCGCCGCTCAACCAGACAACACCGCACGCAGGGCCTCGGACAAAGTCCTCGGCCGCCAACAGCCATCAGTCGACAGCCAAAAGCACCAGAAAAGAGGACAGAGCGGAGCTATCGACTGCCGGGCGTCAACCATGAACGGGGCCAGGCGACTGCGCCGGGATCCTGACACCGCACGATTGCCCTGCACGAACGCAACCCACGATCCAAGCACCACCGCCCGCTCCGAGATCGCCGAGACCGCCATCACTACCGCGGACATTGCCGCCCTCCTCGGCCTGCCGCTTATCATCGTTGCCCGCGCATCGCTCGGAACGATCAACCACACCCTCCTCACCCTCGCCGAAGCCAGACGGCGAGACCTTCCGGTCGCCGGCATTATCCTGAACCGTGTCGTGAGCGCGCGCGGACCAGACGAAGACGACAACCCAACCGAAATCGCACGACTCGGCAACATCAGAGTGCTCGGGACAATCCCGCATCTGACGCCAGCGCAACGGCAGCAAATGAACGCCCTGGCCGCAGTCGCAGAACGCGCCCTCGACCTCGACGTACTTTTTGCGCCCGCAGGAACCTGCCAGAGCGTGATCAACCACGGCAGCTAGCTACTTGCCAATACAAAACCGTTGGAAAACCTGCGCCAGTACATCAGGCGTCACCTCGTCCCCGGTGATTTCTCCAAGCCTCGCCGCAGCTATGCGAAGATCCGCCGCTACCAATTCGACAGCCAAACCACCTATGGCTGCAGCCGACGCCCGCCTCGCTGCCTCACCGGCGGCTGCCAAGAGACCACGCTGCCGCTCAGAGGTCACCATAGCCTCCTCCGACCCAACCAAACGACCTGCGACGTCACCGACGGTCCGTGCCAGGATCGCCTTCCGCAGCTCGTCCAACCCCTGCCCACTGAGCGCCGACACCCCGAGCTCACCAGCAGGACCGGCAATCAGATCGACCTTACTCCACACGAACAACTCCGGCCGCACCTGCGCCACTATCATCTCCTCCGTCTCCACAGGCAGCCCCGCTCGGCTCGGATCCCGCAGGCGCACGATCGCGTCGACTCGCTCCACCCGCTGGCGACACAGCTCGATACCACGACGCTCGGCCATGCTGGTCGCCTCCCGCTCACCCGCAGTATCGATGAGCGTCACCGGAACACCCTCCCAGCACGTCCTCGCCTCGACATAGTCGCGAGTCGTGCCTGGCTCCGGCGATACGACCGCTCTTTCCGCGCCAACTAACGCATTCAGCAAGCTCGATTTGCCCGCGTTCGGAGGTCCGACCAGCGCAACCTCGATCCCTTCGCACAACCCTCGTCCCAGACGGTACGTACCAGCCAGCTCGATCGCCTCCCGGGCAACCGCCTCAGCGTCGCGAGCCATTCTCTCCACCACCAAAGAATCAATGTCCTCGTCGGGAAAATCGATCTCCGCCTCGACCTCCGCCAGCAAGTCGATCACTCGCCCGCGCAATCCCCTTATCGCCCGCCCGAGAACCCCGCCAAGTTGCGCCTGAGCAACGCGCAGCGCCCGCTCGCTGGTCGCCGCGATAACCCTTCCCACCGCCTCAGCCTGGGTCAAATCAAGACGACCGTTGAAGAACGCCCGCCTGGTGAACTCCCCCGGTTCAGCCGGACGGGCGCCTAGCGCCAGCACCGCCCGCAGCAGACTCGCCATGCACACTAGCCCGCCGTGCCCGTGAACTTCGGCCACGTCCTCCCCAGTGTACGAACGTGGCCCGCGCATGACCACCACCAGCACCTCGTCAAGTCTCTCGCCATGCTCAGGATCGACGGCATAGCCATGCAACATCACTCGATCGGCAAACCCCTGCTCATCCTTTCCAATCAACCGAGCCACGATCGGCAACGCCTCAGCGCCACTAATCCTTACGATCCCGATTCCGCCCGAGCCAACAGGCGTGGCCAGCGCCGCGATCGTGTCACTCGCACCCACAAGCAAGTCTCCTGGGCAGCCCAGAGACATCATCTAACCCGAGCCGCCCGCGGCGGAGTGGCGACGGTCGAAAAGAAAACGGTCGCGGAAACTCATTCCGACGGAAGGGCCAATCCCCTAGTACTTATCTCGCTCGGGAATGATGAGCAACCGGCGCGCTGCGCCCTCGCCTTCACTACGCGTGATCACGCCAGCCTTCTCATCCAACGCAACGTGAATGATCCGCCGATCCCGAGGACTCAGTGCGTTCACCGCGATGACCCGTCGGGTACGAATAGCCTTCTCGCTCAACCGATGCGCCAACTCGATCAGCGAATCAGTGCGCCTGGCTCGATATCCCTCGATGTCGACCACCACGGGCTTCTCGTCCAGAGCCGGGTCCCGGTCCCGATCTGACCCGCCATCGCCACTCACACCGCCGCCGCCGCCACCACCATCCCCACCGCCGCGGTACGCAATCTTGGAGACCAAGAATTGCAGAGCGTCCAGCGTCTGCCCCTTTTTTCCGATAATCAAGCCAGCGTCTGGTCCCCTGACCTCCAAGACGACTCGGTCGTCCTCCTCACACACCAAGACATCCGCCTCGACTCCCATTCGACCGAGAAGCCCCCTGAGGAACTCGAGCGCCCGCTCATTGGCAACGACCATCATGCTACTCACGCTCCTTGAGCCTGTCATGACCAAGACCAAGGCGGCCAGCCGTTGCACCCGTGACTACCCCGATCCCGAGGTTGCCCGTCGGAGAGCCAGCCAAGCCAAGAATCGGCAGAACCGGAGCCGGCAATGACGACACACCATCCTCGCGAGTCCTCGGAACGAGAACACGTCGGTACGTTCGCTCGAAGCCACACACTTCCATGCGTTCCACCACCGTCGAATTCGGACCGTCACTCACCGAGAGCTACTAAAGCCGAGACGATTGACTCTCG
>JAZDLZ010000317.1:0-2612 GCA_043801535.1 Pseudomonadota bacterium | reverse complement strand
AAGAGGAATACAACCGCCTGGTGAAGGACCTTTCGCCGAAGACCATCAAGGACACGCTACAGCGCCATCTCGACCTCGGCAACCTGACGGTGGCGATCCTGGTTCCCGACGACATCGGTGTTGCTGGCAAGATCGAGGAATGGAAGAAGAACGCCAAGAAGACTATCCTCCGGGCGGCCAAAGAGGAGCTCCAGGCAATCAAGGCTCGCTATGCGACGGCCGCGCTGGTAGCGGAGAGCGAGTCGGCGGTGCTGAGGCACACGCTTCCCAACGGAGTGAGAATTCTGGTCAAACGCGACTCGTCGGTCCCGATGGTGGCGTTCCGCGCCGTCTGGGTTGGCGGCGTTCGCGCCGAGACCGAGAAAACGAACGGCGTGAACAACATGCTCGCCGCGCTGGCCACCAGAGGAACCAGTGCTCGCTCGGCCGAGGAGATTGTACGAGAGATCGAAGGAATGGCAGGCTCGATTGGCGGCTTCTCGGGACGGAACTCGTTTGGCATTCGCGCGGAGATGCTCTCGCGGAGCTGGGAGAAAGGGCTGGAGATTCTCGCCGACTGCATCCTCCATCCCACGCTGCCGGACGACGAGCTCGAGAAAGAGCGACACCAGGTCCTCGAGGAGATTCGTGCTCAAGAAGACAACCTGACCAGTGTGGCGTTCCGTCTCTTTGCCCAGTCGCTCTATCGCAAGCACCCCTACCGATTCGACCTTCAGGGGACGCCGCTGTCCGTATCGGGGCTCACCCGCCGCATGCTGCGCGACTATTACCAGCGCTATTTCCCAATCGGACGGATGACGCTCGCCGTGGTGGGTGACGTCGAGCCTGGCCGAGTCGTCGAGCGGGTTGCGGCGGCGTTTGGCGCCGAGCAGACCGCGGCGACCGAACCGCGGGTCACGCAACGAGAAAACCTGCGGGCAGATCGAGACGGGCCTCTCGAAGTCTATCGATTCATGCCACGCCAGCAGGCGCACATGGTGGTGGGGTTCCCTGGCACCACGATCGACGATCCAGATCGCTACGCACTCGAGGTTCTCGCCACAATCCTGTCAGGCCAAGGGGGACGCCTCTTCGTCGAGCTCCGGGATCGCCAAGGCTTGGCCTACCGAATCAACGCGTTCTCGCTGGAGGGCATCGATCCTGGATACTTTGCGGTGTACATCGCCTGCAGCCCGGAGAACCTCCAGGCTTCCCTCGATGGCATCCGCAACGAGCTACGCAGAATCTCTGGCGAGCCGGTCGCCCTCGCCGAGCTCGAGAGAGCCAAGCGATACCTGGTAGGTACTCACGAGATTTCGCTACAACGGCGAGCCGCGCTGGCTGCGACCCTGGCGTTCCACGAAAGCTACGGATTGGGCTACGATGGCTACCTCAAGTACTCGACCGAAATCCTCGCGGTCGACCAGGCGGCAGTAGAGCGAGTTGCGCGCGAGTATCTGGTCTGGGAGAAGGCAGTCATAGCCACTGTCAAGCCAGAGGAGGTATCGCCCGGAGTCGCAGCTCGCATCGAGAAAGCCAAGAAGCAAGAGGCCAAGGCGACGGCGAAGAAGCCAGGCAAGCGGGCTGCCGGCGCTACCAAGCAGAGCGACCATGCTCGTCCTAAGGCGACTAAGCCCGTCGGCGGTCGTGCTCGCCGGACCCGCCGCTGACGGCGACGAGGGAAACATGCCTGATCAAAACAGTAGACAAGGCCGAATCGGGACTGCTGGTGGGGAAAGCAAGGGCGGCGGTGGCGGCGGGGGTGGCGGGGGAAAAAGTGCGAGCTGGATCATCAGAGGATTCCGGCACGGACGGCGAACAGCATCGCCGTCGGTGCTCGGCCGTGGCGATCTGGCGACCAGCCTACTCTTGATTTTTCCCCTGTTCCTCGCTTACGAGGTAGGAGTGATGTTCGCGCCGGCGCAGAACGGCGTCGATTTCGTCACCAGGAACCTGTTCGCCCTCCTCGGTGGAAGTCGCTCTCGCTACCTGCTAGCTCACGCGATCATGGCAGTGGTGTTCGTGCTGCTGCTCGCCTGGCTGAAGCGCAAGAACAAGATCGAATCGGGCCGGTTCATTCCGGTGCTCCTGGAATCGACTCTCTGGGCGCTCACCCTCGGCTCGCTGATCATCTTCGTCATGCGGAGAGTTCTGGGAATCGAGCCTTCGCTGGCAATGCCACCGGCAGGCTCTACTGTCGAACGCATTGCCAATGGAATCGTCCTCTCGTTGGGCGCTGGGGTACACGAAGAATTGGTGTTCCGGCTGGGCTTCTGCGCGGGCGGTGCAGCGTTGATGCGAGCATTGGGAGCGTCACACGCAATTGCAGTTGTCACCGCATTCCTGGTTTCTTCATTGGCATTCTCGGCCGCCCATCATATCGGGCATTTTGGCGATCCATGGGTCCTCAGCGTCTTTGTCTACCGATTCCTCGCCGGGCTGGTGTTCGCCGCTCTCTACTACTTCCGCTCTCTCGCTCACGCGACCTATACCCATGCACTGTACGACCTGTATGTGCTTGTGCTCAGGTAATGAACCGTCCCGACCGGAAGAGGGTGTGAACAAAAGCCGTTGGTTGTGCTGTTCCCTGTGCCTAGTCCCTAGTTCCTTGTTCCATTCCTCTTTCGAGGTGC
>JAZDLZ010000312.1:0-5169 GCA_043801535.1 Pseudomonadota bacterium | reverse complement strand
TCGTCTCGGCGGGCCGGTCGTCGTGCAGCCAGCGCCGCTGGCGAGGACCCGGCAGAAGCCCAAGCAGCGCTGGCGGCAGTGGCCGTCAACGCTGGCACATCCTCGCCGCCCCGCCGAGCAGCACGACCTGCGACCGAGAACGGTTTCCTGACGGTCAATTCGGTGCCCTGGGGGGCGGTCTACGTAGATGGGAAGCGGATCGCCAATGAGACTCCCTTGTACCGACTGCCAATCAGCGCGGGAACCCACCGGGTGACGGTCTTTGACCCCACCAGGCAAGTACACTCCCAGCCTCGCCAGGTAGTAATCAAGGCGGGCCGCACCAGTGAGGTAGCATTCAGATTCTGAGATGCGTCGCTGGTGAGCAGCAAGAGCAGTATCCAGTAGACAAGGGCGCAACAAGGAACACGCGGCTGGCCTATCGCATCGAGACGCTTCGTCGCGAGAATGTCCCCGAATACCCTATGAAGGGGCTGCGCGAGGCAATCACCAACGCCGTGATGCACCGCGACTGGTTCATCGACGGCGCCAATGTGTTTGTCGAGATCTATTCCGACCGCATCGAAGTTGTAAGCCCGGAGGGCTTCCCAAGGGGATGCTTCTGGCCGATCTCGGACGCATGAGCATCAGGCGGAACGCGCTGATTGCCGATCTGCTTCACCGCATCGGCTTTATTGAGAAGGCGGGTACCGGCCATTTTTGTGGGACAAAAAGCCGGATGTCCCTGACAGGACATGGCTGAATGCGATTGGTCGCCATATCTGGTGACCTTCATCCACGCCCCGCCTATGAAGCTGCAGGCGTTTGGCTACACGCTGCGCTACTCGACGCGTAAGTACTACAGCTTTCACGAGGGCAACGGGCTCCATCCGTTGATGGACGGTCACGTGCATGCCTTCGAGCGCTTCAATGGCGCTGCTCGACAATGCAAGTACGACAGTCAGAAACCAGTCGTGCTGCGCTGGGAAGGGAATCAGCCGATTCTCAACCTGCGCTTCGTCGACTTCGCCACCTACTACGAAGTCGAAGTCGTGGTTTGTCACCGACGGCAAGCCTGCGCGCTCTTGGGAATCCCAGGAAGAGCTTCGTCATTTGCTTTTCGCGAAACGCGAAAGTACTCTAATTAAAGCATGTTGCGACCCCAAGACCTGGCACTGGCCCTCCGCGTCGCACTGAACGGCGGGCCGAGGCTGACACTCGAGGAACTCGCAGCAGCGCTCTCCATTAGCGTCTCCGAAGCACATGCCGCGGTGAAGAGAGCAACTGCCGCGGGTCTGCTTCGACCTGACCGCCAGGCGAACCGTACGGCCTTGGTCGAGTTCATCGTCCACGGCATGAAGTACGTCTTCATGCCCAGACGGGGTCCACTGACCAGGGGCATGCCTACCGCGCATGGAGCACCGCCGCTCGACACGCTCGTGGGGTCAACGGCCGAGCCACCGCCGGTTTGGCCAGACGCCGATGGCACTGTGCGCGGCGAGTCCTTCGAGCCTCTGTATCGCTCCGTGCCGAAGGCAGCGAAGAAGGACCCGCAGCTATACCAGGCGCTCTGCCTAGTTGATGCCATACGTGGCGGACGTGCCCGAGACCGGGCAATCGCCGAGAAGCTCATCAAGGAGATGCTCAACGCATGATTCGCGGTGACAACGTCGACCTCGTGCTACATGTCGCGCGGCGGCTCGGGCATCTTGTCGAGAGAGTCGTGTTCCTCGGGGGCGCGGCGACGGGCCTGCTCATCACGGATCCGGGCGCGCCTCCGCCGAGGCCTACGAAGGATGTCGATGTGGTGATCGAAGTCGCCTCGACCGTCGAGTACATGGGACAGCTGCGAGACGAGCTACGGTCGCTCGGGTTCAACGAGGACACCGAAGAGGGCGCGCCTCTGTGCCGATGGATCATCGAGGACGTGAAGGTTGATGTCATGCCGACGAGCGGCGACGTGCTTGGCTTCACCAATCGATGGTATGGGGCAGCGCTGGCCCACGCTGTCCGCTTCGAGGTAGCGACTGGTCTTGCTGTCCGCCTTGTCACGGCACCGTACTTCCTGGCGACCAATCTGGAGGCGTTCAGCGGACGTGGCGCAGACGACTTCGCGGCAAGCCACGACCTGGAAGACTTCCTGGCAGTGGTTGATGGCCGTCCAGGGATCGAAGGCGAGGTTGCTCGCGCCGACGCGGAAGTGCGGTGCTACCTTGCGCAGAAGATTGGCGAGCTCCTCGAAGACACACGGTTTCTCGACGCACTGCCTGGTCATCTCCCCGGCGACATCGCCAGCCAGGCACGTCTGCCGAGCCTGACAGATCGGCTTCGACGCCTCGCCACGATGGTGTAGACCGACGCCGTTCGGCCTAATCGTTTGAGAAGGCGGGTACCGGCATCAAGCGGATTCGTGACGAGTCACGCAAAGGCGGCTACCCCGAGCCCGTCTGGGAGGCGAGCGGATTCGTCACAACGATTTTTCGACCCAATCCCGAGGTTCGGGCGTCTGCGACGGCCCAGTCACGGGCCCAGTCAGGCCAGTTGTTGGCGGTCCTGTTGCAGGGCGAGTGCTCTGCTGCCGAGCTGGCTGAAGCGATACGTTTGCGCTCCAAGACGGGTGCCTTGAAGCGTACGTTGAGTTACCTCGTTGCCGGAGGGCTAGTTGAGTACACCTTGCCTGACAAACCCACCAGTCGACTCCAGCGGTATCGTCTTACCGAAGCGGGGCGAGAAATCGCGAACAAGCCAACGGAGCCATAGAGCCGGCCCTCACGATGAAAGCTCCAATGGGTTCCTCATGTCCGCGACTGGACGATCCACTCACCACTCTGTGCGATCCCAAGAGCGCGTCCTCGGGAGCGCTGATGGGGACGCCGTACTACATTGCTCCCGAGGGATGGCGCGGGCAGCAAGTTACCGAGGCTGCCGACGTGTGGGCGCTGGGCGTGGTGCTGCACGAGCTGTTGCTCGGCAGGCGGCCGTATCAGCACACGGTGCCGCACATGTTTCCCCTGGTGGTGGCCACTCCGATTGCAGTGCCGGCAGTGAAGGGATCGGGGATTCCCGAGGAGCTGGGCGGGTTGGTGGATCAGTGCCTGGACAAGGAGCCTGGTCGCCGGCCGGGCGCTGCCGAGATTGCGGATCGGTTGGAGAGGCTGTTGCGCTGGCGGCACCTGGAAGGGGAGACGAGCCCCTTTCGGGGACTGTTGCCATTCAGCGAGCGGCACGCGGACCTATTCTTTGGGCGCGACGACGAGGTGACGGCATTTCTGCAATCGCTGCGCGAGCAGCCAGTGGTGCCGGTAGTGGGACCGTCTGGGGCGGGCAAGAGCTCGTTCGTGCAGGCCGGGGTGATTGCCAGGTTGCGGGAGCGAGGGAATCTGGTGGTGGTGCGGCTGCGACCGGGGAGCGAGCCGTTCGCGGTGCTGGCGAGGCAGTTGCGGCAGCGAGAGGACGGCGAGGATCCGCCTGACACGTCTGATCCGAGCCGGCGGGGCGGGAGCGTGAGTCTGCTGCGGGTGGCAGCGAAGCTGGACACGGTCGGGACGGCGACCAGCGGTATAGGCGACGGTGCTGCGCTGGGAATGAGAACGAGCATGGACGAGGACTTGGCCGCGGGCAGGCGCGATTTGGTGACGGCGACAGCGGGAGGCCCCAGCACGAGGGAGCTGGCAGGACAGCTCGCAGAGAATCCGCGCCTCTTGAACGTGCTGCTCCACGAGCTGGCCAAGAAGACCAGCCGCCAGGTGCTGCTGTTCGTCGACCAGATGGAGGAAGTGTTCACCCTGGTCGCCGCAGACGAGACGAGACGGCGGTTCGTGGAGGCCGTGTGCCAGGCGGCAGAAGAGCCAGCCAGCTCGGTGCGAGTAGTATTTACCGTCAGAGACGACTTCCTCGGCCGAGTGATAGCCGGCGCCGAGGTAGGCACCGCGTTCGATCGGGTCGTGGTCCTGCGTCGGCCGGGGCGGAAAGAGTTGGCCGAGATCCTGGGCCGGCCAGTGAGGCTGGCTGGCTATCGCTACGAGGATCCGGCGTTGCTGGACGAAATGGTGGCGTCGGTCGAGGGAGAGCCGGCCTGTCTGCCGCTCGTCCAGTTCGCCGCCCAGCTCCTCTGGGAACGGCGCGACCGGAGCAGGCGATTGATACCGCGCTCGGCATATCGAGAGATGGGCGGAATACCTGGGGCTCTGGCCGAGCACGCCGACGCGGTGCTGGCCGGCATGAGCAGCGAGCAAGCGCAGGCGGCCCGCGGCCTGCTGATGGCATTGGTGACTCCCGAAGGAACGCGGCGGGTAGTGGAGGTGAGGGAGATCGAGACCAGTCTCGGCAGCGTTGCCAGGACGGTGCTACGGCAGCTCGGTCAGGCGCGCTTGATATCGGTTCGCAAGGGACGCAACAGGGAGCAGGGCGAGGGCATAGTGGAGCTGGCGCACGAGTCGCTGATCCACACCTGGGGACAGCTCGCGCGCTGGCTCGAAGAGAGCAAGGAAGATCGGGTGTTTCTCGCCGAGATAGGGCAGGCGGCGGAGCTCTGGGAAAAGCGTGGCCGCCGTCCCGAGGAAGTGTGGCAGGGAGATGCGCTGCGCGACGGTAGGAGCAAGGCGGCGCGACTCGGCACTGCGGCGCCCGAGTCGGTCGTCCGATTCCTGGAGGCAGGCACCAGCAAGGAACGAAGCGCGGTCCGGCGCAAGCGAGCATTTCTGGCCTTCACCGTTGCCGCGCTCGCCGCGGTGGCGGCGATCGCCATGCTGGTGGCGCAGGTCACGTTTCGCCAGAAGAGACTCGCCGAACAGCGTGAAGCAGAGGCCCAGGCGCAGCGCGCCCGCGCCGAGCAAGGCGAGGCCGAGGCCCAGCGCGAAGGCGCGAGCGCCGCGCTGCGCCGCGGCGACCTGCTCGAAGCGCGAGCGAAGCTGCGCGGATCGTTGGAGACGAGCGACTCGACCATAGGAAGGGTATTGTGGGGGCAGCTCGAGCAGGAATCGCTCGTGTGGAGCAAGAAGCTCGGCGGCATAGTCCGCGATGCTGCCTATTCGCCCGACGGCAGAGTCGTGGCGGGCGCCTGCGAGGATGGCAAGGTCTACTTGGTCGACGCGGCGACGACTGCAGCACGGGTGTTGTGGGGGCGGGTAGGACCGCTCTGGACGGTGGCGATTTCTTCGGACGGTAGCCGTCTGGCAGGGGGTAGCGAGG
>JAZDLZ010000293.1:0-2013 GCA_043801535.1 Pseudomonadota bacterium | reverse complement strand
GAACGAAGAGGCACGGAGCGTCGCTCATGGGGATGATCAGGCAGGGATAGGACCTGAAAACGGGCACCGTCAAAGGCAATGAGGTCCTTGTCGATGAGCGCGTTACGCGCGGCGAGGTACTGTTCGACGGGGAGCTCGAGGAACGAGCATAGCGAGCCATGGTGATAGGATGCACGTCTCATCCTGATTACCCGGTTGGCCAGCCGGTTGCGTGACGGACACGGCTTTACACTCTCTCGCCCGAACACTACCCTTGACCGGGAGGAAAGCACAGTGTTTTCGAGCACGAGCACGAGCACGATTACGAACTGTAAAGCAAGAGCCCCGAGAAATGGTCGGTGCCCCGAGGTGGACGCCTGGAAGGCCGTCAATCCCGTCGAACGATTCGCAGACGCTCTCGATCGACTGCGAGAGCTGGCGGCAGCGCCGGAGCCGGTGGCGATGGCCGACATTGCCTCTGATGAAATCCCTCTGTCTCGCCTCACTCGCCTTTTGCATGCTGTATCGGTTCCGCCGACGATCTGGCTCCCCAAGACGAGCGGCGGACACACGCGGCAATACTTTCCCATCCACGAGGGCGGGATGATCAAGAACACCGGCTCAGCGGTGTTCGACACCTTCGCCACGATTCGCAAGGATCAACCTCTGCTTTTTCACTGGCCTAGCCAAGAGCTCGACGAGCACCAACAGGCAGATCTGAAGCTGTTGCTGGATCGCATGACCTACTTCGGTCGCGCCGAGTCGTGGTGTCGAGCGGAGGCTCACACCTGTGCACTGGAGGACATCACGGCGGAAGGGAGCGACAGGATTGTTCCCGGTCAGACCCACTGGCAGTGCGTGTGCATCGAAGAAAGGAGCCACGCGAAGCCGACCGGTAAGGACTACCGTGACTACCTCCTCGAACGTCGATTGGCTCCCGCAGCGGACATACAGACTGATGTCGCTTATCTGTTGCCACGAACCAAAACGTCTGATGGCAAGAACCGCAAGAATGTCGAGTCTTTCAAGGTAATCTTGGGTGGGGAATCAGCAGAGAAGTTGTTGATTAGATGCCTGCTCCGCGAATCGGGCCAGGACATCAAGGACCGCCTGGAGCGGCCAATCGGGACCCACTGGGTGTACTACGCCGTGCCGCGTGCCATCTACGACGTTCCACGGCCGAGGCCTCAACCTCGCCCTCGCGACTCGGAAACGGTGGACCTTGTTCGCTACGCACTCAACACGGCCACCATTCATCGCCCTGTACTGCCACCACTGACGGACACGCTCCTGGTCGCGGACAGGTTCCGCAGCGCCGCGATGGCCGTTTGCCGTGAACCCGGTCGGGCTCTCAGTGGACGCGAAGACGACAACTCTCCCTGCAAAGACCATCAACACGCCCTCTGGTGGCCGCTCGACGAAGACAACGACGGCTTCATCGACCATGTCATGGTGTGGGCACCTGGCGGGTTCGAGCAGTGTGAAGCGGATGCCTTGCGACGGCTCACCCGGCTTCGTCAGCGTGGTGGCAGACCCGACCTGCTGGTGTCGCCGACGTACGTGGGGCAGGCATCCGCGTATGCGCCTTGGAATGGAGGCAACACCACAATGTTCGTATCGGCGACACCCTATTTTTGCCCGCTCCATTTGTCCCACGGCAAGGCGGGTAGCGGGCGTACGCGGCCCATCACAAAGGTCATTCGCGAGGGACTGCGCGGGCAAGCAATCGTCGAGGAGATCGAAGAGATCTCGGAGCTGGTGTTCGACTACGCGCCTCAAGGGCTCATGGCTGCTCAGGACGCCGTTTCGGCGGGCCTCCTGCAGGAGCCGGTGCCGCCTCGTCAGTATTTTTCCGTGAGCGACGACCCGCCTTCGCTCTACCCATCGTTAGCTCGACCGGCTGCATTTGCTCGTGGGAGATTCCAAAGGACTTGCCTGAAGGATCCGGATTCGGGCTTTCCGTTCGGGTTGTCGGTAGGACTGAGCGTCGACTGCGGAAACCGGTTCATCCGTGCGCTGAGCTTTGGCCGACGG
>JAZDLZ010000292.1:0-4073 GCA_043801535.1 Pseudomonadota bacterium | reverse complement strand
CTGCGATCTGCTCCTTTACGAACGTCAGAGCTCGCTGTGTCTCGAGCCAGCGAACGAGAGCACGAGCCATCACGTCGCCCGACTGCCCGAGCGACACGGGAATATGCGCGAACCGGAAGACGCCCGCTGGATGATCTCGCCGCACGTCGCGATCGCAACCGCTAGCCCGGGCGACCGGACCGACCAGACCCAGCGCCTCGGCAGCGTCGTAGCCGATCACGCCGGTCCTCTCGAACCGGGAACAGACGGACGGAACCGCGAAAACCAGCTCGGCTGTCGCCACGAGCTCCCGTTCCGACTTCCGCAGTCGAGCGAGAATATCTCGACGCTGTTCGGCGTCGAGCCCGCAGCGCACGCCGCCCGGCCTGATCAGGCCACGACCAAAACGATTACCACCGAGCTCTGCCAGCAGATTCAGGAAATCGCCGCGCAGGCGGCCAAACCAGGACGCCCCAGGTAGATAGCCAACGTCGTTGCACAAGGCCCCCAGATCGCCGACGTGATTGGCTATTCGCTCCAGCTCGAGGGCAATGCCGCGAATCGCTTGAGCGTAGAGAGGCACTTCGACATTCCCGAGAGCCTCCATTGCCGAGCAATAGGCGAGCGCATGGCCAATGGCAGTGTCGCCAGCCACCGATTCACTGATCGCGAGGCGCCGAGCCGGCGCCGATCGCAGCAGTAGACCCTCCACTCCGCGGTGCTGGTAGCCCAGCTGGATTTCGAGGTGGTGCACGGTCTCGCCGTGGCACTGAAAACGAAAATGACCGGGCTCGATGATCCCGGCGTGCACCGGCCCGACAGCGACCTCGTGCACACCTCTTCCTTCGACGCGAAAGAACGAATCGGCTGCTGCTGGCCGCCGCAACGGCTTCAACCAGGGGTGTCCCACCGGACGGCAACCGTGGACCTCGAAGACCTCGCGCTCGAACGCCTGTGCCGCAGGAAGGTCGGCAGTCAAGGTCGGAAAAGAACCGCCTGCCGAAGCAGCGCGCACCACGCCGAGCTCATTGCGCTCGTCGCACGCCACCACCGCCACGAGCTCGGCGCCATTCTCCCAGCCGAAGACCCCGACTAGCCGAGCGCCACTCGCGCACGCTGCCACGACGTTGCGATGCCACTCCTCGACCGAGCAGACTGTCGCTCGCTCGCGTTCGAGGACTCGCGAGCTCTGCGTCCACGCCACCATCTGCCCGGCGCGGGCTTCGCCGACTGGTCGTGTTTCCGCGGTCATGGTCTGCTTCCCAGGATTGCGGCCGCACGAGTAAGGACTTCACCCAGGGCGTCGGGCATCCACAGACCAACCACCACCAGCATCCCCAACGGTACCACCACCAGACCGAGACCGATCCGCCCGCCTGCTGTCCCGGAATCGCTGCGGCGCTCGCGAGCCGGTCCTTCCCAGGTCATTTCGACGGCGTGGCGGAATGCGGCGATGAACACCACCGCTGCCGCTGCCAAGAACGTCATCACGGCAGCGAGGTGACCGCGCTCGACGCCAACCTTGGCGATCCATATCTCGCTCATGAATACCGAGAAAGGTGGCATGCCAATAAGCACCAAGAGCCCGGCGAAGAAACCGCCGCCAGCCACTGGCAGACAGCGGAGCGTACCACGCATGGCGGTCATGTCCCGACTGCCATAGCGTTGGGCCAGCGATCCCGCACAGAAGAAAGTGAGCATCTTGCACACCGAATGGTTGAGAGTGTGAAAGAGTGCCGCAGCAGAGGCGCCAAATCCCAGACCCAGAGTGATGATGCCGACGTGCTCGACGCTGTGAAAAGCGAGCAGTCGTTTGATGTCGCGTTCGTGCACGATGAAGGCTGCCGCGACGACCATCGACAGCACGCCAAACGGGACAAGCACGGCCCCTGTCCATCCCGGAGACGAGGGCTCGACGATGGGTAGAAAACGAGACAGACAGTAGAGAGCGCAGTTGAGGAGCACACCCGAGAGCACTGCCGACACCGGGGTTGGAGCCTGCCCGTGTGCCTCGGGCAGCCAGCTGTGCATCGGTGCCAGGCCGGCCTTGGTACCGAACCCGACCAGTGCGAAAAGGAAAGCGAGGCGTACCGGTCCAGCCCGGAGCTGCGGCGCCAGCGCGCGCAGATCCGTCCACAGGACAACCGAATGCCCATCGCCGTGCTTCGCCGCCTCGGCGCAAACGACAATCACCCCGAGGAGAGCCAGGCCGATGGCCACCGAGCACATTACCAGATAGGTCCACGCCGCCCGTATCGACGGCCGGTCGCGCTCGAGACAAACCAGCAGAGCAGAAGCAATGGTGGTCGCTTCCATGCCGACCCACATCAGGCCGACGTTGTTGGCGGCGAGCGTGAGCAGCATGCTGCCAAGGAACAGAAACCACAGAGAGCCGAAGCGGCGCGCCTTGCGACTGTCGAACGTCCCATTGGCAATCGCTGGTGCAAAGTAGTAGCAGGCGTAGATCGACGACAGCGCGAAGACTCCGACCACCAGCAGCGCGTGGTATCCCGACAGCGCGTCGAGGAAGACATGTCCGTAGCCGGCGAACGTGGGACCCGCAAAAGCGCTCCGCGCCGCAATCGTCGTGACCGCGGCCGAGGCAAAACTCCCTCCCACACAGACCATCAGGATCGTCCTGGGTCGTGAGACACCAATCAGAACGACCATGGCACCGACTACTGGGAGCAGTAGCGCAAGGCCAAGGGCAGTCATTCTTCGTTCCTGTGCTCGCTGGATGATGTTCGGGGAGCCAGCGTTCCCCTCGCTATTTCGCGCGGGCAGCCGCCGGTCGTAGCGACGCTCGAGCATTCATCTTCTTCGGGCGACGCGTCGATTCGTGTCGCCAGCACCCCCATGACCATGGCTGCGACGAGCAAATCCAGGAGAATACCCAGCTCCACCAGCAACGAAGGTCGCTCGAGCAGTGACCAGCCGGCGACGAATAGACCGCTCTCGATGACCAGGTAGCCGAGAACCTGTGAGATTGGCTTGCGCCGGTTCACCGTCATGTAGAGACCAACCAGAATCGTCGCCAGCGCGACGCCCAGGGCAATCGTATGGGTGCGGGGCGCCGGCCACGGCAACGCCGAAGCGATCCAGAATCCAGCACCGCAGAGAGCGCCGTTGACGATCAGCGAGTAGTGCAGGCTCACGTACGGCTCGCACTCGCGGTGTGAGCCGAGGTCGCGCAGCGCCCTGAACAGCAGCATCGGGATGACTATGCCCTTGACGACTTGCGTTGCTCCAGCCAGCACGAGCAGGTGCATTTGCTCTGCCAGCGGCATGCCCGTTCCGAGGCCGCCGAGGGCAAATGGCAGCGCAGCGAGCACCAGCGCTTGCACGATGCTCGCGCGGATGCAGGCATCGAGTCGGGTCGTCGAGACCATGTACAGATCGAGCACCAGCAAGGCTACGAGAGGACCGTTGGCATATGCCGTCACTGCCGTCCTCCTGCCAATGCCACCAGCAATCCGACCGCGGCGAGCACCGAGGCACCCACGAGGAACTGGGGCACGCGCACCAGGCGAAGGCGGGCCATTATCGACTCGACGACACCGACCAGCACTCCGACACCGATCGCTCCGGCGCCAAAGAGCACCGCGCCGCGCCACCCACCTTCGGCCGGAATCGGTACGACGACGTGGACGAGCAAGCTCGAGACCACCAAGAACTTGACCGCGCTGCCATAGAGCACGAAGGCGAGATCCGGCCCACTGTGGTCGAGCACCATGACCTCGTGAATCATGGTGAGCTCGAGGTGAGTGCTCGGATCGTCGATGGGAATCCGCGAGCTCTCGGCGAGCAGCACGGCAAAGAGCGCCAAGGAAGCGGCCAAGAGCTCGGGATGTGTCGTGAGCCACTGCCGCCATGGCAACGTCCACCAGGCGTCGGCAAACGACGGTGTGCCAGCAGGAACGCAGACGATCGCCAGCGCCAGAAACAGCGCCGGCTCGGTGAGCGCGGCAAAGGCGGCCTCACGGCTGGCACCCATACCCTCGAAGCTCGAGCCGGTGTCCAGTGCTGCCGCCATCGTGAAAAACCGACCGAGCCCCAAGAGATACGCAAACGCCACCATGTCGCCAGCAAAGCCG
>JAZDLZ010000281.1:0-10164 GCA_043801535.1 Pseudomonadota bacterium | reverse complement strand
ACCCGATGGCACGCCGTGAAGCCAGGCATTGTCGTCCAAAGCCACATCGCCCCGGTGCTGGTGCAGTGCCGGAAAGAGGTCCGAGGTCCGGACGGAGCTATCCACGCTTGCGCTAGCCCGCAGCGTGCTTTCGCCTGCTGCCAGACGCGCCACCAACGCGCCAAACGGATCCGCGCCGGGCCGGACTGTCAGCGCTATCCAGGCCCCCTGCTCTCGCAGACGGGGAATCACCCCGGCTTGCACGAACGAGCTCTTTCCTGCCCCGGATGGTCCCACCACAGGCAGCACCGCGTGCTCCCGAAGACTCTCCAGGAAGACCGCAATCTCGTTGTCACGACCGAAAAACAGGTCGGCATGACGCTCGGTGAATGGAAACAGTCCACGGAACGGGCTCTGCTCGGGTCGAAACTGGCGCCGGCCTTCCCACAGCAAGCGTTCGAGCGCGTCGACAACTTGGGCAGCCGAGGGTCGCTTGGCTGCTTCCTTTTCGAGGCAGCGACCAACCAACTCGGTCAGCTCGACTGAAATCTCCTGGCTCGACGCCAACGCCGGCGCTGGCTCGGGTTGCGTGACTGCCAATCTGAGGAAGGCTGCCTTCTTTTTCTCCAGGTACGGCCGCTGGCCAGCCAGTAGCTCGTAGAGAACGACGCCCAATGCCCAGACGTCGGTCGCCTCACTGCTCTCCTCTCCCCGCCATTGCTCCGGCGCCATGTATGCTGGCGTACCCTGCACCGTTCCTGCTGCGGTGGCGTGACAGCAGGCTGCCCCGGAATAGTCCTCGATCGACGATTCCCGTGCCGCCTTCTCCTCGGCCGGAGGAGCAGACACGGCAACAGGAGCTCGGATTGCCGAAACCTTCGCGAGCCCGAGATCGACCAACCGCAGTCGACCATCCTTGGCCAGAACTACGTTCTCTGGTTTGAGATCGCGGTGCAGGACCCGGTGTTGGTGAGCCTCGACCAACGCCTGGGCAATCGCCAGCGCGATACGCAGCGACTCCCGCACGCCCGGCCGCTCATCATCCATCCGCTCCCGCAGATTCTGCCCCTCGAGATACTCCAGCGCCAGGTACGGCCTGCCCTGGTGCCGGCCCACCGCATACACTGTCACAATGTGGGGGTGGCACAAGCTCGCAGTGAGCTGAGCCTCGCGCAGAAAGCGCGCTACTGCCTCCTCGGAAGCCAAGCAGCGAGGATGGATCATCTTCAGCGCCACCCGCCGATTGAGCTGAGTATCCCGAGCCAGATACACCTCGCCCATCCCTCCGCGACCGACCAGCCGCACCACCCGGAAATGATCCACCATGCTGTCCGCCAGGAGGAAAAACGCCCGATCCCTGTCTCCGTCCCTGCGCCTGCCTTCTCCACTGCCACTACTGCCGCTGCTCCTCCGGTGGGCCCGATGCCGACGCCAGTCGAAAGACGGCGGGCGCTGGTACTGAGTCTCGACCTGCTTTGCGGAGAATTCACTACCGTCGAGAGAGCAGCCACTGCCAGTCGCCGGCGCATCCTCCTTTGGTCGCCTTGGCGGGCGACTTTCATCTGAGGGCATTATTCATCCTCGCCCATCGCTGCTGGCGCCCGAAAGTGGCCCACTTCGAGGACAGTATACAGGCGACATGGCTCGAGCGAAACGCCCGTACTACCGGAACTACCAGGTTGCGGTGGTTGCGGCGTGAGCCGCGCTACCGGGGCTCGCCATGCTATTGTTCGGCCATGTGGTCGCCGCCGCAGAAAATCGGGGAGTTCCGATTGGAGCGTCCGCTGGGAAGTGGTGCCTCGGCCCGAGTCTGGCTGGCCTGGGACACTTTTCTCGACCGACAGGTTGCGCTCAAGCTCTCCCTTCACCCGGCTTCGCCCGAGGATCGCCTGCGCTTTCTCGTCGAAGCCAGGGCCATGGCGCTACTCCATCACCCCAACGTAATCGCAGTCCACCACGCCGGCGAGCTCGACGATCGCCCGTATCTGGTTACCGAGGTTCTGCACGGACGGACGCTCGATGTGTTGCCCAAGCCAGTTTCGTTCGACCGGGCACTGGCAATCGCCATCGATCTGGCACAGGGCCTCACTGCGGTTCACCGGGCTGGCCTGCTCCACCGGGACATCAAACCAGCGAACACTTTCGAGTGCCAGAACGGGGTCGTCAAGCTCCTCGATTTCGGCCTGGCCAAGCTAAGAGGAGCGGTAGGACCGGCAACCGAGGGAAAGGTACGAAACGAGCCAGGCGCGCTGAAGACCTCGGCAACGGCAACGGCAACGGCGGATGCGGATGCGGATGCGGATGCGCATGCGCATGCGGATGCGCATGCAGAGGCAGAGGCGGATGCGATCGACGCAGCTACGTGGCGCCCATCGTCGGCTCGCCGCCGCTCGTCGGAAAGAGTGACAACGGAGGAGACAACGCCAGACAGCTCACCATCCTGCGCTTCTGGTTCACCTGCGATTCCCCGCGGTGACACTTCCTGGGGGACCGCGTCCGACGCCAACGCGTCAAGCCCGTCGTCGAGGCCTGGCATTGCCCACACCGCCGAGCTGGTGGATGCTGCCGGCTTGTACGGAGTTGCGCTCACTGCTGCCGGCACAGTATTGGGTACTCCCCTCTACATGGCGCCAGAGCTCTGGCTGGGCGAGCAGGCGAGCCGCGCCGCCGACGTGTACGCGCTTGGCGCGGTGCTCTTCGAGCTGCTCGCTGGCAAACCACCCTACTGGGCCAAGAACCGCAAACGATTGCGCTGGCTGGTGCTCTTCGGACCACTGGCGTCCCTGGCCAAGATGGCGCCGGCCACTCCTTCTCCCTGTCTCGAGCTGGTCTCTGCCTGTCTGGCGCGCGATCCTGCTGCCCGCCCCGCCGCCGCCGAGATAGGCATGACGCTGGAATCGATCGCCGAAAGCCTGGCAACGGCGGAGCCGATTCCGGCTGCCAGGACTGCGACACCCGCGACTGCGAAGCGCGCGAGACTCCGGCAATCGCTTGCTGGCCAATCTGCCGGCGAAACTGCCGCCAGCGGCGAGGGAAGCGTACCGCCGGATGGGAATCCCTACCGCGGCCTGCTGCCGTTCCATTCCGAGCACCGGCCGCTCTTCTTTGGTCGCGACAAGGACGTTGCCGCGGTACTCTCCCAACTCCGTTCCTCGCCAATAGTCCTCGTGGTTGGCCAGTCGGGAATAGGCAAGTCATCACTCGTCCGTGCTGGTGTGGCTCCTCGAGTCGCAGGCGGAGCCCTCGGCGGCGGACCCGTAGCGATAGTGAGGATGACTCCTGGCCGATTCCCGCTCGTTTCGCTGTGCATGGCGCTGGCCGAGACGCTCCAGCTTGCCGAGACTGGGCCAGATCTCGAAAAGCATCTGCTGGCTGACCCAGGCTGGCTCGGCAGGGAGCTCCAGCGCCGGGGACAGCGGATTCTACTGATCATCGACCAACTCGAGGAGTTGGATCGTCACCGCGAACAACGACAACGCTTGGTGCAGGTGCTCGCCAAATCGCTACGCGCCTGGCCAACCATTCGCATCCTGGCCACCCTGCGCAGCGACCATCTCGGCCACCTCGATGTACTGGGCGAGCTGCGGCAGCAGGCAATCGGCGCCACTGTCCTCATCGAGCATCTCGATATCGACGGACTGCGCAGCGCCATCACCGGGCCCGCGCGCAGCCGTGGCTTCAGCTTCGAGTCGACGGCAATGATCGACGAGCTGGTCGCCGATACTCAGGCCGGCTCGCTGCCCCTGCTCCAGTTCGCCCTGGCCATGCTCTGGGAACAGCGCGACGAACAGAAGCGCGTTCTTCCCGCTGCTGCCCTTGCCAGGCTCGGCGGGGTGAGCGGCGCGCTGGCGCTACATGCCGACGAGACTCTTTCCGTGCTGCCGGCCAGCTTGCAGTCCATCGCTCGCTCGCTGCTTCTTCGCCTGATCACTGCCGAAGAGACTCCGGCTCGGATAGGCGAACGCGATTTCATCGACGGCGATCCTGACCAGGAGCCTCGCGACCGGCGGACAGTATTGGATGTACTGATCGCCGGCCGGCTGGTAGTCGCGGCCCAAGGCGAGGAGGGAGCGGTCTACGAAATCGCCCACGAGGCGCTGATTGCTTCCTGGCCCACTCTTGGCGATTGGCTGCTCGAGGAACGTAAGGCCCGGCAAGCTGCAGAGCTGTTGCGTAGCGCGGCAGCCGAATGGACGAAGCTAGGCCACCGAGCCGAAGAGCTCATCGACGGCCGTCAAGCTCGCCAGCTCGCCTCTCTCGCCGCCCAGCGACTTGGCCAAGACGAAAAGGCATTCGTCCTGGCTTGCCGGGCAGCACGACGTCGCACCCTGGCTTGGCGAGTGGCGTTCCTGGCGACCCTGCCCGCTTTGCTGCTTGCCCTGGGCCTGAGCTCCTGGTACTCGGCTGCCAGAACCCGCCAGCTCGAGCTGGATCGCCACCTGTCGCAAGCCCGAGCGATGTCCAGCCAGGCCGCAGGCATCGAGGAGCAGGCGCTCGAGGCCCGTGCCGAAGCGCTGGCCCTTTTCGACAGCTATGAGCTGAAAAAGGCCGAAGGCTGCTGGACGAAATACCTCGCTATCGAGGCCCAGCTCGACCAGCTCCGGAGCAGCGCCACTGACGTCATCGACCAGGCACTCTCGATCGCCGCCAGTAGCGACCCTGCCCGCCTGCTTGCCGCAGACCTGGCGCTGGCTCGCTATCGCGCGGCCGAGCGGCTTTTCAAACCTCCGACCCTGCTTGCTACCCTGCGCTCGCGACTGATCCTCTACGACGACGGCAGCAGGGAGGAGCTTCTCGAAGCGCCAGCAACGATCGAGGTAACCGCCGATCCTCCCGGCGCCATTCTCACTATCCAACGCTACCAGCAGGCCAGGGACGGCCGCTTTGGCTCGAGCCCGGCCACGCCACTACCACCGCACCAGCAGCACCAGCTTGCCGCTGGCTCGTACCTTATTATTGCCGAGGCTGCTTCACGCTACACCACTCCCTACCCGTTCGTGGTAACTGCCGGCGAGAAGCGGCAACTCACCATTGTTCTTCCTCCGAGCAGCGCCATACCGCCCGGCTATGCCTACGTCCCGGCTGGCCGCTTCGTTTTTGGCAGCAGCGACGACGAGGCCATCCGCGATGTTCTGGATGCCGCGCCAGCACACGTGGTCGAGCTCCCCGCTTTCCTCATTGGCCGCACCGAGGTCACCTATGGCGACTACCTGGAGCTCCTGCGTGCCCTACCGCCAGCGCAGCGCAGCGCGCACCTGCACCTCTATTTCTCCTTTGCTGCCAATGGCAAGGCACAGCTCACGATACACGAAGGCGGCGGCGCACTACTCCGCCCGACCACCGTGGTAGAAGGCGAGCGCTATTGTCCGACCGCGTTTCCCGAGTGTTTCGACTGGCAAAGACTGCCGGTCACGAGGATGACTCGCGATCAGGCCCAGGCCTATGCCGCGTGGCTAGATTCGACCGACCGCCTTCCTGGAGCTCGGCTCTGCAGCGAACGAGAATGGGAGCGGGCCGCACGCGGGGCTGACGATCGCCACTACCCGCACGGCAACAACCTGGCTGCCAGCGATGCCTGTACCTTGCTCACCTTTGCCAACAAGCTGGGCTCGGCCGTGCCGTGCCCAGTCGGCACTCATCCCCAATCGCGCAGCGTGTTCGGAGTGGACGACCTATTGGGAAGCCTTATCGAATGGACCTCCACCTCGCCAGCAGACGAGCCCAACCAGGCATTCGCACGGAGCAGCCGCTACTTCGAGGCCGACAATACCTACCACTGGATCGTGAACGTGGCGAATTCTCAGCCTTCCGCCACCTACTACTGGCCTGGCATCAGGATCTGCGCCTCGTTCGATCGTCAGGAACGATCCTCGACCGAGGCACACACCCGCATACCGAAGCTGGCGTCGCGAGCATTGGAGAAGACCAGACGATTGACGGAGACGACACCCGCTTCCTCGATGATCCAGGAACCGCCACGCGTTACTCGCGCCTGGGTCAGACTGGCATCGATGCTGTCACCCACCCACTCGGTCGCATTGCCAGCCATGTCTACCAGGCCAAACGGACTCTTCCCGGCTGGATACGACCCCACTTCGTCGAGTCCCATCTGCTCCATGTCATGGCTGTAGGTCTCGTCGCAGTTCGCCTGGTCGAGTCCTAGCTTGTTGCCCGCAGGAAAGAGCCGGCCATCGGCACCGCGCGCCGCGCGCTCCCACTCTCGCCCGCTACACAGACGTGCTCCCTTCACTCGACCGCTGGTGCGCAACCAATCCGCATAGGCCTTGGCATCGTCCCACGAGACACTCACCATCGGGAAGCGCAGCCAATCCTGACAGCGACGGATTTGCCGCTTGTCCCGGCAAAATTTCTCTCCTATCCGCGCCTTCTTTCGATACCAATTGAAAACTGCCACGCCATCCTCGTCGTGTTCGAGGATATTCGACTTCCATCGTTCCCTCTCACCGGCAGGCATGCTGGCCAGATACTCCAGGTACTCGCCGAACGTCACCTCGTGCTCGGCAATCAGAAACGCTGCAACCCAGACCCGGTGCTCGGGCTGATTCGCGTGGGCGCGGCGCACTGGCTCTGGCTCGGCCGATCCGAGCAGGGACCAGCCAGCAGCGATGTACTGATAGCCCGCTGGCACTGTTCCGATCCGCGGCAAGACCAGCGCCACCTGCTCCTCCTCGCCCCGGCGAATCAGCAAGGGATAACGGATCGGATGTCGTCCTGGCGCGGCAATCGCCAACAAGTACGATCCTGGCGCTAGCATCCTGGTGACAGTCCCGGCAAACGACGGCTCGAGATCGATCGGCTGGCCAGCGTCGGCCACGCTCCTGGGACCGACCTCCACGTGGTGCAACGTCACGGTTGCGTCGGCTGGCTCCACCCGCAAGACCAGCCATCCGGAGGCATTTGCCTTGGCCACCAGATCCCCCCGCTCATCGAGCGCAGTGAGTTTGCGCGATATGTCGACCACTGCCTCGCGATCGTTGCCGAGCTCCGACGCCAACAACCATTCGTAGGCGATCGTCGCTCCGAGCGTTCGGGCGGCTCGATTCTCCGGATCGGCGGCCAGGGCTCGGTCGACTGCCGCGCTCGCCTCCGCGTACTTGAGGCGCGCCTCCACGCCCCGGAGAACCGTCTCGCCCCACTCCTGGTCGCCCCCGGAAAAGTCATTTCCATCATAGCGCTTCCAGGCTGCCTGGCGTTGTGCTTGCGTCCGCTCCTCCAGAGACCTGGCCTCGGCCAATAGCGGCTGAGCCTCGTCCAGACGAGCAGCCACGAGTGTCCGGCGGTGCTGCCACTCGACAATCCAGATGACGCCGCTGGCGAGCAGCATGCCCACCACCACCACCAGCGGAGCTCCCAGCCTGATGAGCCAGCGCCGTCGCCGCGCTCGCCGCGCAGTCTCCTGGCTTCTTTCGAGGAGCTCCCTCGCCAGCGCTGACAACTCGCCGATCTTCTCGCCCTGTTCCGCTACATGCTTGAGCCGGCGCTCGCCAAGGAGACCGTCCGAGCCTCGACCTAGCTGTGCCCATTTTCGCGCTGCTGCCTCGACCCGGGCTGCCAGCTGCCGGCCTGCCGAAGCAGCCTGCAGCCAGTCACGCAGCCGCGGCCATTCCCGCACCAACGCCTCGTGAGCGATCTCCACCGTTTCCCCCGCAACCACCAGACGTCCCCGAACCAGCGCCTCTAGTGCCCTCGCCGCGACCTCGCCACGATCGCCGAGAAGCTCTGCCTGGCTTCGGCGAATCCGCGTCCCTTCCTCTCCAACCAGTGCCATGAGTTGACGCCGGACCTCTTGTTGCTCCGCGCCAGGAAGAGCTGCCAGCACTCGGTCGCCATGGCGCGCCAGCGCGCCACCCAGCCCGCCGAGCTTCACCAACCCAGCCCGCGGTAGCACACGCCGCTCCTGGTCTCGCTCCTCCCAGAGCTCGGCCAACACGAATGATAGCAGCGCCAGACTACCATCGCCGCCACTCGCACTCTCGCCCGCACCCGCAATCGCGCCGGTCTGCCCTACGAGCTCAGCCACCATCGCTGCGCTCTCGAATGCACAGCCCCGCGCTCGAGCCGGGCCCTCCACGACTTCTCGCAGTCCCTCTGCGCTCATCGGCGCCAGCATCATGGTCGACGACACCAGCGCCTCGCCAACCTGACCCGCCTCGCGCAGCCGTCCCAAATAGTCCTGGCGCAGCGACAGTACCACTCGGATGCCTGGTCTCAGAATCCTTTGCGAGCTCAGCGCGGCAAGGAATGCCTGTCTCTCTGCCGGCGCCGCCAGAGTAAAAACCTCTTCGAGCTGGTCGACCACCAGCAGCAAGCCAGCGGCGGGCAGTCCCCCTGATCCGGCGCTAGCGCGCCTCAAGACCACCCCTCCGCTCGTGGTCACTATCGCCGTTTTGGGGAGTCCTCGTAGCAGCCGCCCCAGTGCTGCTGGCTGCGCCCTGACCTCCGCTGCCAGCTCATCTACCGAGCATTCTCTCGATTCCCCTGCGAGCCCCGAGCCAATCGACGCCAGTGCCTTGGCGAGCTGCCAACACGGCTCCTGCCCCGGACACATGATCGCCGTCTCCCAGATCGCTCTCTCACCCAACGCACCAGCAGCGACTGCCGGCACGACTCCGGCCCGTAACAACGATGACTTGCCAGATCCCGATTCGCCCACCACTACCAGTAGCGGCGTGCTCCGCAGCCTCACAAGGTACTCCTCGATCTCACGCGACCGGCCGAAAAACACCGACTGATCGTCAGCCTGATACGCCAAGAGCCCCCGGTAGGGATTCGCCGGTTCCGCCTGCGCTTCCTCGTCACCCCTACCCCTCTCTCCCCATCGCGTCCGTCTCGCCATCAGCAACAGCTCACGTCGCAAATCCACCGCCGCCGGCAACACTCTGCTCCCGTCCCGTCCTGCCGCCACCTCCGCTGCCAACGTCGCGTACCGACCGAGCACCGCCTTTCGGTCACCAGCCTCGCACGTCTCGGACAGCATCCCCAAGAGCGAGCGCACGTCCTCGTTTTTCGCCTTCTTCTTCTTCTTCTCCTCCTCCTCCTCCTCCTCCTCCTCGCTCCCCTCTACGACTCGCGCTTTTTCGATCCCGAACAGCTGCACAAACCCATCCCGCCCGGCAAGCTCAACGGAATCCTGTGCCAACGCCACCCGTCCCGGACGAATATCGCCATGCACGACACCCGCAGCATGCAGCGCTGCCACCGCCCCGGACAGTGCGAGCGCTACTTCCTGGGCCAGCTGCGCCGGCAGCGGCAGCGCTATCTCGCTGAGCAGCACACCCCGGGCATAGTCGCTCACCACGTACGAGCATTCCGCAGTCTCCACTACCCGGTGTATCCGGCACACCGCTGGATCCGTCACCCGCGCCAGTGCCCGAGCCCCGGCCAGACCACGACTACCGGCCGCGCTGCCCCACCGGGCATCGTCAACCCTACCGTCGACGAGACGCACGACCACTGGTCGATCGAGCAGCCAGTCGTGGGCGAGCCAGACCCGTCCCGTTGCCGCCGCTCCCAGCTGGCGAATCAACCGATACTCATCTAGCTCCAACCCGGCAGCGACTGCCATCCTCCCCGACATGTCGCTCTCCTCTGGCATTGCCTGTTGTCCGAGCGCCTACTCTTGCCCGTCACGCCCGCTACGCCCGTCATTGCGATCCAAACAGCTACCGATGTCCACCGCATGGCGGCGAAGAAGCTCGCGCAAGTAGTTCCGATCCATGCGCGCGCGGCGTGCTGCTTCGGAGAGATTGCCGTCAGTGCGTCTGATCAACTCTGTCACGTACCACCGCTCCCAGCTGGCGAGCGCGCGCTCCTTGGCCTCCTTGAAGGACAAGCGCGCCAGCTCTTCGTCGAGACTCGTGGGATGCCAGATCTCTCCCGGCGTGTTGCTGACGCTCTCCGGAGAACCGCCATCGCCCGCGCTTCCCCATCCGTCTGCATCTCCGAAGAGCACCACCCGCTCGACTGCGTGGCGCAATTCCCGTACGTTTCCCGGCCAGTGCTGCTGCGCCATGGACGCGGTCAGCTTGGTTGGCGGATTTCCGTCCGTGCCACCGCCCGCCAACTGGCGGTAGAAATGGGCAACCAAGAACGGTATGTCCTCTTTCCGCTCTCGTAGCGGTGGCAGATCGATGCGCACGACATTCAGCCGGTAGTAGAGGTCGG
>JAZDLZ010000274.1:0-2059 GCA_043801535.1 Pseudomonadota bacterium | reverse complement strand
TTCGCCGCCATCGACGGGGGACCAACGAGCAACGATCACACCCCCTACCACTGCGGTGGCTCCTATTGGCTGGAAGCGGTGGTGGCGAGTCTGGGCAGATCAATTGAGGCTTCGAAAACCAACACGGCCGGTCCGGTCATGGTAACGCCAGAGTAGTCAGGTTCGATGGCGACGGAGAGCGAGCCTCCTGGAAGTCGCACGGTAGTAGGAGACCCAGGCGTGAGACGCCCGGTGAGACAGGCGGCGACGCAGGCGGCGCATGCTCCGGTTCCGCAGGCGAGGGTAATCCCGCAGCCCCGCTCCCAGACGACGGCGTCGATTTCCGCCGGTGACAGCAAGCGCACGAATTCCACGTTCGTGCGATGGGTGAACCAGCGATGGCGCTCGATCTGTGCACCGTAGCGTTCTGCCATGTCGCGAAGACGGCCGCCGTTGTCGGGGACGAAGACTACCGCATGTGGGTTGCCCATCGACAAGGCAGTGATTCGGAGAGTGGCGCCGTCCACCTCGAGTGGCTGCTCGAGGCACCGCTCCTCGGGTGGGCCGGTCATTGGAACGTCCTTGCGAAGGCATGACGGGTGACCCATCGCTACCTTGATGGTTTCGGCAGCGCCGCTCGCATCGGTGGCGATCTCGCAGGTCTTGTTCCCGGCGAGCGTCTCGATGGAGATCCTGCTTCGGCGCAAGCGAGGGTCACGGTCGTGGAGATACTTGGCCACGCACCTGATGCCGTTGCCGCACATCTCCGCTTCGCTGCCATCGACGTTCAGTATCCGCAGGCGGACATCGGCGTCGTCCGAGCTCGGCGGCAGTAGGATCAGCACTCCGTCGGCACCGACGCCATAGTGGCGGTCGCATAGAGCCTGGGCGAGCGTGGCGTGCTGCGGTGAGGGCAGGGGCTCCTCGACCCGCAGGTCGAAGAGCAGGAAATCGTTTCCAAGTCCTTGGTACTTGTAGAAGCGAAATTGTCTTTCGGGCATGGCAGTATTCTCTCGCGAGCCTTTTCTTGGCGAACAGGAGAAGCGCTCCAGGTCGCTATTACGGCGTGCCCGGGCTACCGGTGGCAGGAGCAGCCGGCGCTTTCGGCGCCGCTGCCGCAGTCGGTGCCGGTGCGGCTGCGGGCGCTACCGGTGCCGCGGCTGGGGTCGGCGTAGTAGCAGGCGCGGGCGCGGGCGTAGGTGCCGCTGCCGGTGCCGGTTGGGGTGTGCCCGGCGCCGGCGGAGCTTCGAGAACACCACCTTCGCCAGTACCGGAGACGGCACCAGTCGTTTTGGTCGCCTGGTCGGTCGCCTGGTCGGGCGCCTGGATTCCGGCGTCTCCGGCGAGAGCGGCGGCCTTCCCTGCTTCCTCGATCTGCTTTGTCGACTCTGCCTGAGCCTCGGCCTCGCGGCGTGCCCGTTCGCTGTATTCGCGAAGTCCTTCCGAGCCTCGGGCGCTCGAGAAATAGGCGAGAGTCAAAGACGTCAGCAGAAAGAGGATCGCCGTCACGCTGGTGAGACGAGTCAGGAAGTTGCCAGCGCCGGAGCCGCCGAACACGGTGCCTGCCCCGCTCGAGCCAAACGCCAAGCCCATCCCACCTCCTTTCCCTGCCTGGAGGAGGACTACGAGGATGAGGAAAAGACAAACCACAATGTGGAGTATGGTAACCGCGATCACCATGGTTCCGAAGTCCTACCGCAACTGGTCCGTCAAGACAAGAACCAGTAGGCGTTCATCGCTAGTTTGGTTTGATTTTTCGGCCGCAGCGATACCCGGCGCTTGCGAGCGCGAGCTCGGTTTTCGCCGGTCTCGGGCAAATTCGACGATGCTTGGCATCTCTATTTCACCGGAGAAACACCGAGGACAATTGGTACGAGTGTCTCGGCCTTGAGCGAGGCACCACCAACGAGGGCACCGTCGATGTTTGGCTGGGCAAGGAGCTCGGCGGCATTGCTCGGCTTGACAGAGCCGCCGTACTGAATCCGAATTTCCATGGAGAGATCACCCCACTTCTGCTGGAGCCGTCCGCGGATGAACTGGTGGGCTTCCTCGGCTTGGGCAGGAGTGGCCGTGCGACCAG
>JAZDLZ010000272.1:0-2406 GCA_043801535.1 Pseudomonadota bacterium | reverse complement strand
TGGATTGCCATGTCACCGTCACGCCGCCGGTTGTTGCGGCGAGAATAGCACCCCGAAAGAGGAATGGAACAAGGAACTAGGGACTAGGCACAGGGAACAGCACAACCAACGGCTTTGATTCACACCCTGCTCGTGACCTCGTGACTTGTCTCTCCCGTCGCGCTCTCTTGGCGCCCATAGCCAATAGGTTGTTGACTCGTCTTTTCTGCGACCAGTTGCTTAGGAGCCGCCGCTACGGCTTGGGCGGCGTCTTCCTGGGAGTAGCGGCAGTCTTGGCTTTCGTCGATGGAGAAGAAGCCTCCGCGTTGGTCTTTCCGGTCTTTCCGGTTTTGGAGGTGGTGGTGCTAGTAGTGCTGCTGGTGCCACCTGCGGCGCCGCTGCGCTGGCGGCCAGCCTTCGGTTCCTTTTCGAGCATTGCCGACACGGTTACTGGCTTTCGAACTTTTGGAAGGATGACCTGCTCGGTGGGCTTGTACCCAGGCAAGCGGAAGGCAACATGATTCTCGACGAAGGCATTGATCTCCGTCTTGAGCGGTGTCTTGCCAACGTCCTTGCCATCGATGCTCACCGAGGCACCCGCCGGTGTCGAGCTAACCGCCAAGGATACTTTGGGCCGCTTGAGCGTGGCGCCGATGCGATTGACCGTTCCTTGCTTGAAGGTGGCTCTTCGCTCCCAGATTTCGTAGCGCGGTTTCTCGATCTTCACCTCGAGCGGTCGATTGCAGGGAGCACTGGCCATCGCCACTGGCGTCTTGCCGACGTCAACCCCGTCGAGCTCGACCATGGCGCCAGGAGGATTGGAAATCACCTTCAGCTCGCACGAATCCGCGCCAAGAGCTGATTCAGGCGGCTGGCCAACTGCCATCGTAGGCGACGACTGAGCAGCCAGCCCTGGCGCAGGGATACCGGCGGTCTCGGTCCTTACCTCGCTCGACGCGACGCTGGAGACGCTGGAGACGCTGGAAATGGCCGTGGCCGTGGCCGAATCGCTGGTGCCGCCAGCAGGAGAGCCTTCCACGCCTGCATCATCGCCAGTCGCTCCTACCCCTCCTGCCCCTCCTGTCGCGCCCACCGCCCCAACGGCGGTAGCAATGGGGACTGCTGGAGCACTGCTACCACCAGGGGAAACAACAGTACCGGCGACTTGCTGAGCACCGACTCCGGCGCCCGTGCAGTCGTGCGAACGGCTGTCTCGTCCGCCGCCAGCGACGGTAATGCCAACTGCCACCCCGGCAGCAAACAGCCCCGACGCCAGCAGAATGCTAGTCAGCTTGGCCCGCGATCTCCGGAAGACCGAGGTCCGGATCTCCGAAAAATCCGACCCAGTTGCCGAATCCTCGTAAATCCTGTGCTTCCGGGTGTCCGGCAAGCACGTCACGCAGGATCCCTCGCCATGATCATGACCAGCATCTCCGTTGTTGCCAGACTCGGAGACAGCCAAGGCTCCCAATGGTGCAGTGCCATCAAGAGCCTTTGGTCTCCTTAGTCTGGCCGTCTCATCATCGAACTCAATGAGCGAAGGGAGCTCTGGCCGTATGCTCGCACTAGGCGGAGCTGCCGAACCTTCGCAAGGAGGACGAGCAGGACCCATGGTCACTGTCGCGGCTCTGGCCAGCTCGGAGAGACACGAGGAGATCGCACCAACGTGGTTCTGCTCTCTTCGAGCAGCATTGCCATCGCTGCCACCACCACTGCCCGCACTACCGCTTCCGCTACCACTTGCCAGACACGCCGGATCATCGTGCTGCAGTGAGGGCCTCTCGATGACGCCCGGTCTCGCTGCCGGACTGTCACCCCCAGGATCGCGATCCGCAATAGTGGACGCCGACTGATCCCATTCTCCGGAAGAAGAGACAGGGGAACCGCCGCGCACGTCGCGCTCGGTCTCGGTCCGCTCCCCTCCTCTTGGCCGTTGCCGAGTTATCTCTTCTTCGTCGGCATGGCTCGTTGACGTTGCCCCGCCACCCACCACGGAGAACGCGCTCGCACTGGGTGCGACCATGTCGGTCGGTCCGTCGGCATTCACTCCTGTCCCGGTGCAATCAGTGTCGTGTGGCGCCTTGACGAATCGACCTGCGACACCGGCTTCGGCACTGGCGCCGGCACCGGCGCCGGCACCGGCGCCCTGTTGTTCCTCCGCTGGCATGCCTCTGGTGTCGTGACCAGTGTGGGCACGTGCAGCATTAAGAGCCCGGAGCCTGGCAAGCAGTGGCGAAACTGCCTGTTGCCCAACTATTGAGCCTTCCGATGAGCCTTCCGAATCTCGTTGCTTGGGGTCCCCAGCCACTGTTTTCCCCCGAGTTACCGAGTTACCGAGTTACTAAAGCGTATCGCCTCCTTGCTGCATCGGCAACCCCCAGAGGGGGTGTGATCGTTGCTCGTTGGTCCCCCGTCGATGGCGGCGAA
>JAZDLZ010000212.1:0-2166 GCA_043801535.1 Pseudomonadota bacterium | reverse complement strand
TGTCTACGCAGACGGATCTGAGTAAGGACGAGCCCGAAGGAGAAGCGTAGTCCGTCGGCTCTTGGACCGCCGCACATGTCTGCAACCGCAGCCCTTCTCCCACCCGGGATCGTCCGTGCCCAGATCCTGACCGTCTGGCCGCATTCGCGACGGACACGTAGGTTTGTGTGCTCCATGTCGCACTTTGTCGGATCTATCTGCGACCAGCGCGCAGTGGGTGCTGTCCATTCGCCAGGTGATCGGGCACGACTGCGCCATGGACAACTGGGAAGCTTCTGCTTGGGCGCTTTCGGAGCACGGCGATTCTGACCTGGGGCATGCAGCGCGCACCAAGCGCCTGGTGCAGGTGGCCTCGGCAATGATCCAGTCGCCAGCATCGAGCATACCGAAGGCCATGGATAGCGCCGCGCAGATGAAGGGCGCGTATCGGTTTCTGTCGAATCTGAAGGTGCATTCAGATGGCATCCTTTCGGGGCACTGTCGCAGGACGGCAGAGCGCTGCCTTGCGTACGCGGACGTGCTCATCCTGCAGGACACGACGACGCTGACGTTCAACACGCGCAAGGCGCTCAAGGACGCAGGACCGACCAACGACGGTTCCAAGACCAAGGGGTTCTTCGCCCACACGTCGCTGGCTGTCGCGGCCGTTTCCCGGGAGGTTCTCGGGGTGATTGAACAGGATCTCTGGGTTCGCAGTCGCAAGAAGAAACCGGCCAACGAGACATCGCGTCAGCGCAAGCAACGCCAACGAGAGAGTGAGCACTGGGCGAGCAATCAGCAGAAGGTAGCGGACGTCCTTCGACAGGCCGCCACGAAAGCCGAGCAGCCCGCGCCTCACATCATCGCGGTCTTTGATCGCGAAGGCGACATCTTCGAGGCGATGGAGGCGATGGCGAAGATCGGACACAGCTTCGTGATCCGCGCACTGCGCAATCGACTCGTGGAGGACGATGATCCGGACCAGCGGCACTACTCGCTCGATGAAGTGGCGAGCGCACCGGTTGTCGGATACCGACCGGTGGATGTGCGTGGCCGAGATGGTCACCCAGCGCGCACGGCAACTCTGGAAGTGCGAGCCACCACGGTGCAGCTCAAGCCTCCTCGGAGCAGCGGTCGCAAAGGCGACAGCATCGAGGTCAATCTCGTGCTGGCGAGAGAAGTCAATGCTCCAGAGGGGGTGGAGCCGCTCTGCTGGTATCTGGTGACCCGCGAACCGATCGAAACACGCGAGCAGGTCCAACGGGTGCTCGAACACTACGAAGCGCGCTGGATGATCGAGGAGTTCCACATGGGACTCAAGACCGGATGCGCCTGCGAGCAACGCCAACTCGAGAGCGTTCACGGCCTGCGAAACTTCCTGGCACTGGCGACACCCATGGCCGTGCGGCTGCTTCAACTTCGGGACGCGGCACGTCGCGATCTACCTTGGAAGGAATGCAACATCCTCGGCTCATCCGAAACCGCGGTGCTTGAGGCCATGCGGCCTCGGATGATGGCCAAGGTCAGCTCCACGCGAGAGTTGATGCGGGTGCTCGCCAACCTCGGCGGGTTCGTCAATCGCAACGGTGATCCCGACCCCGGGTGGCGAACGCTCTGGCGTGGGTTCGAGCGGCTCAAGACCGCGGCGATGGGATACGACATTCACGCACGTGCGAGCACGCCCGCGCGTGGACGCGGTCGTGGTAAACAACAGTGAAAAAGATCTGGGTAATGACGAGCCCGGCGGGAGAAGGGCACGCTCCGAGCATCCGGCACCCTGCGGGGATGAGGGAAGATCCCACGTCGCACCGCCACGTTGCACACGTCGGATCGCCAGAAGCATCTCTCCCCCGCGTACGCTCGCACAAGCCGCATCTGCGGAGAATAGAGGGAGAGCTGTCCCGTCCAAGAGGAGCCACGCCCTTCACTTCGACTAGGGCGAAGTCGCTTCGGGGAACGCCACGGAGAAAATCGCCAACTCGACCTCGGAAGTGCTGAACGGCTTGGACACGAGCGGGCAGCCCGGGGCGTGAAGCCGCGCTTCATCGGTGAGCGCTTCGGTGCCGGAGATGAACACGAACCGATCCTGTAACTCCGGCCAGCGTGCCATCACCTGCGAGCGAAACTCGACACCGTTGGTCACGGGCATGTGAAGGTCGCACAGGATCACCTGCGGCCGATCCTCTT
>JAZDLZ010000191.1:0-2072 GCA_043801535.1 Pseudomonadota bacterium | reverse complement strand
CACGCTGGCTGTGCCCTCGAGCATGGGCTCCCCCAGGATGACCGACAGTATTCGCTGGATCCGTCCCCGAAGAAGAAGGGCAGCAAGAGCCCGCCCCCGGTGAAGGTCTGTCCGGAATGCCAGGCTGTCCTGCCGCTGGCAGCGCGGGTATGCCCGCATTGCGGCGTTGTCCTCTCCGAGTCGCACGAGATGCCAGGCGAGCGGCGTGGCGAGCTCGTCGAGGTCACTCCCGAACAGGTGCGGCTCGCCGAGTGGAATCGCCTCTGCCTCGTAGCCAAGCTTCGCGGCTTCAGGCCGGCCTGGGCTCACTGCCGGTTCTTCGAGAAGTTCCACATGCCGGCGCCGAAGATGCCGGACGCCGGACGTCCCGAGGATGTCGAGGCAGTCCTGGAACGGACCGCCCGCAACCACCGGCCGCTCACCTGGTCCGAGCTCGACCGGTGCAGCAGGTAGCACGCCGAATGACGTACGTCGCCGTTGCACCGAGCAAGACCTACCGGGGCTTCGATGGCTCCGGGCGCAAGGTGTACGACGCGTACCAGATTCTCGAGCTCACCGACGCGCTCACTCGCACCTACCGGACCGACGCCCACCTCGTCACCTACATCGTGGCGAACGCCAACCGGGCGAATCCCAACCGCCAGCCACGGATCAACAAGCCAGGCCTGGCAAGCTTCGAGGGGCGAGTCGAAGTGAGCGTGTTCTTCTGCGATAGCGATAATCCAGGGCACGGGGATTGGGACGACAAGTCCTTCGCCGCTGCCCTCGAGCAATACCGAAGGCTCGACGTATTGCAGACGGCTGGCATTTATCACACCAAGCATGGGCGACGATTCGTTCAACCCATCGCCCAGCCGATTCCCGTCCAGGAGGTCGAGCCCTACATCTCGCGGTGGCTCGACAGCCTCGAGAACGCCGGCATCGCCGTGGACCGGAATTGCCGCGACTGGACCAGGCACTTCCGACTGCCTCACGTGCGCCGCGATGACAAGGACTACCGCTCGCCATTCATGAGCCTCGAGCGGATGGTGCCAATCACGCTCGAGCCAATCGTGCTGCCGGCGGTGTCAGAGGAAACGACGTCGTGGGCGGCGGGCACTTCGAGAGCGCCGTGCGCCCCTGCCGTCATCGAGTGGAGAAACGACGTCCCCGCCATCTGGGAACCGAGGATTCACCGTCTCGCCGAAGCCGTGAATCGGGTGGAGACGGAATGGCACACCCTGTTCATGGCCATCGCCGGCGCGCTGCTCTCCCATGGTGTGCCACCCGAGCAGGTGCCCGTCATCTGCCGCGCCATCTCGATCGCCACCGGCAGGGACACCCGCACCGACGATCGCGAAGCAGCCGGCAAGAGCACGGTCGCCAGAAAGCTGGCCGGTGGCCACGCGACAGGCTATGGCGCCCTCGAAAGAAACTGGCCTGACGTTGCCGAGACTCTCGCCGACGTCATGGCCACTGGCGGTGAAGCACGCCTTCGAGCCCAGGCTGCCGCCGAGCCCGCGGTAGCACCCATGCCCCTCGCCGAGACGACTGCCTTCATCGAGGACGCCATCCGCACCGCTCCAGACGGTCTCACCCTGGTTTCCGCCGAGTGCGGCATCGGCAAGACTGCCGCCGCTATTCGCGTCGCCGCCGAGCGCGCGGCCAAGCCGTATGCCTCGGATCAGGCAGTGGGCAAGCGCGCGCCAGCACAGTCGAAGACCTCCATCTCCGTCGACAAGAATGCCCTGGCCGTGCAGGTTGCGTGCGATGTCGCCATGACCGGCACTCCAGTACGCCGGATCTTCGGTCCGTTGTCGCTGTTCGACCGAGATGGCGAGCCCGAGTGCCGCTACCACGCGATCGCGCAGGCGCTGGTCGCCGGCGGGCAGGCGATGCACTGGGAGCTCTGCCTGGGCCGCAACATCGACCGCTGCGACTACTTCGACAAGTGCCGAGCCAAGGATGGCACTGAAGGACCGGAGGATGCGCGCGTCGTCGTTGGGCCGCATGCTCTCATCGGCCAGCTCGACGAGGCGGCAGGCTCTTCCGGCTTGCTGGTCATCGACGAGCCGCCCAGCCTCATCGACACC
>JAZDLZ010000182.1:0-2042 GCA_043801535.1 Pseudomonadota bacterium | reverse complement strand
GTTGTTCAACACCACGGCTGTGGCTGCCCCCGTAACCTACGCGGCGTCAGCGGTGAGTCATCGCTCGGTGTGGGGCACCGGGGACGCCACCAAGCCCACCGTCTCGAAGACCGCCACGGGGCTGTACACGGTGGCCTACGCTGCGAGCTACAACGACGGCCTCGGGGTGGCGGAAACCGTGGGCTTCTTCGCTGGCAAGGTATCGGTACGCAGCACCAACGCGGGCGACTGGATCTTCGGCCGGCTGCTAACGCTGAGCGGCTCTACAGCCACGCTCATGACGTACGAGGATGCTGGCGCGTGGGCGCTCACGAACACGGGCGCAGCATCTGGAGCCGTTTTCGAGGTGATGGTGGAGTTGTACTGATCCCATTCGAGACTTGAACCATGCTAACCGAGGTTAACACAGCCGCTCGATTCCCAGCCAAAGGGCAGTTTCACCGAACTTTTCTCTCGGCCAGAGCTTCCCTGACACTGGGCTGTCGCCGCATGGGCTGCGGCCACGATCTTCAAATTCTGCGCTGCGTTGTCATCGCGGTCATGTTCGGTACCACAACTCTCGCAGGTCCACTGACGCACGCCGAGAGGCAGCGACTCACGGATAACACCACAGGCCGAACACGTCTTGCTCGATGGATACCAGCGGTCGGCCTTCATGACGACGCTCCCGGCAAGCTCTGCTTTGTAGTCGAGTTGCCTAAGCACCTCGGACATCGCCGCGTCCATGACGGACTTGGCAAGCCGCCCGTTGGCGGCCATGCCCTTGACGTTCAGATTCTCGACCCCGATCGTCCTGAAGTCCCGGACGATCCGGGCCGTCAACTTGTGGGTCACGTCCTTGCGGACGTTGGCGATCCGCTCGTGCAACCTACCGAGCTTGCCCTTCGTCTTGCTCCAGTTGGCACCTCCTTTGGTACGCCGCGCCAGCTCCTTGCCAAACCGTCGCAGCCTCTTGTCGTGAGTACGCAGGACACGGGGCGCTTCGATCTTCTCTCCCGTGGAGAGCACAGCAAGATCTACGACGCCCAGATCGACCCCAACCACAGCTTGGGTTTCGCAGCGGTGGGGGTAGACCCAGGAATCTGCAATCTCGACCTGGATCGACAAGTACCAGTGTCCTGCACGCTTGGTGAATCGGGCAGACAGGACCTTGCCCGGGAAACGAAGCTCCTGCCGGGTACGGACCCAGCCGAGCTTGGGAATCTTGATGCGCTTGCCGTCGAGCTGGAGCGCACGCGCCTCGATGGCGAACGACGGAGCGTCACGCTTCTTCGACTTGAACCTCGGGTAGCCAACTTTGGCGTCGCCTGCCTTCACGCGCCGGAAGAAATGAGAGAAAGCGTTGCCGAGATCTCGGAGAGCGTTGTTCGGAACCGCCCACGGAAGCTCGGACATCCACGGAAAATCGGCCGCCTTATGGGCGTTCAGTTCGCCGTTGAGTGCCCGCCAGTTGGGCTTTCCGCCAGTCTCGCGCAACTCCTGCCATCTGGCGAGGCCGTCGTTGAAAACTTTTCTCGCCGTCCCGGCGCATCGCTCAAAGAACGTCGCCTGGACGTTGTTCGGATTGAGGCGGATTCGCTGGCCGAGGATCACACGCCCATCTCCTTGCGAACGAGCCGACGGAGCAGCTCAGAAATCGAGACATCGAGTCGCTTCGCTTCGAGGCGAAGCCATGCCAAGAGAGGAGGATCGAAGTGGACCTTGATCCCCTCGACATGCTGTCGCCTCTTGGGGGCTGGCATGGGAAACAAGGTAAGCTGGCTCAACCTTGGCGTCAAGCCTCAATTTCGACGTTCTCTGGTGAACAGCCCGGAGCGTACTGAAATCATTGGCGAACAAAAAGTTCGCCTGGGAGCATAAAAAGGATGGCGCTCGGACTCGGCAGGTACAACCCGATGCCGTTCCGCCTGGGCGGCGGGGACTCGACTGTCGAGATCGAGCACGCGGCTATCCTCGACTCGCTCAGCAAGTCGTTTGATATCTCGGACGGCACCGAGGTCTTCGAGGAGGCCTTCGTTGACGCCATGGCGGTGGCGCTCGTG
>JAZDLZ010000165.1:0-7588 GCA_043801535.1 Pseudomonadota bacterium | reverse complement strand
CCCGGTCAGTCTGTACCGCAAGGAAGTCTGCAGCGACAAGTGCATTTGGGAAGGCGCCGGTGGCGAGTGCGTTGATGGCTGCGGCGGAGGAGCGCGGCGCACCGAACCAGAGGATCGCGAGGAGATATGTATCCCGGCCGGTCCGTTCGTTCGAGGATCAGAGGAGGACGAGTACGCCACGCCAGTTCGCGAGGTGTATGTCTCGTCCTACTACATCGACCGATTCCCGGTGACCTACCGGAGACTCAAGCAGTGTATCGACGCTGGCAGATGCCCGACTCCGGAATCCTATTTGGCACCGGTTGACCTGGAAAAGCCAGAAATGGTCGATCATCCAGTAAGGACCCTTTCTTGGGATGAGGCCAAGACGTTCTGCGAGTGGGATGGTGGCCGCCGGCTTTTGACGGAGGCGGAATGGGAAAAGGCTGCCCGAGGCCCGGCACCTCGCCAGCAGCTGTATCCCTGGGATGGTGACGGGTTACGCTGCGACCTATTCAAAAACAAGGACTGTGGCTGCACGCTGCTCCCCACTGAGAGCTATAGCGAACCCTACTACGCCCTCCCCGGGACACGGAGCTACTACGGAGTTGAGATGCTGCTAGGTGGCGGAGACCAGTGCGTTCTGGACTTCTTTGATCCGGAGTACTACTCCCGCGATGACTCGCTCATTGATCCGATGGGTCCGGCAGAAGGCGTAGTACACGTTGCTCGCGGCGTCTATAGATGCGAAGCCACGGCAGCCAACCATGTCACCACCCGAGATGAGCGGGGGTGGGCTTGCTCGATCCGTTGTGGACGAAGCGTGTCTGGATTCGGACAGGACTAGATGAGGATGGCAATGAATAGACAGACGATTCCTGCACTCTCGAGTATTCCCTTGTTGTTCGTATTCGCGGCTGGATGTAGTAGCGAAGGCCCGAACTCCCTCTCCCTTCTCGGGATTGACGCTGGAGCCGGCGATGACGAAAGCCCGGAGAGTGCGTTGCGACGCAGGCGCATGAACATCAGTATCACCCGAACCACGTCCAGTGGATCGAGTACATCCGTGGAAACGGATGCTATTGGCCTTGCCAATGACTACGTCCTGCAGGAATGCGCGGCTCAGCTCGCAGCGACCCTGGGAGGAAATCTGTTCAATTCTTGCGGCGATGCCACCGGCTACTCTCTATCCGGCGACTCGGCGTTGCCCGATTCCTTCAGCTCTTGCAATGAGCTGGCGTGTCGGGTTCAGGTTGCGATCTGCGGGGCCAATCGTCTGTTGGAGGTGTCCGCTGCGATCGCCCCAACCGAGCTGAAAGTCCCGACGAAGCCGCCGAAGGGAACAAGCACGACGGCGTCGTCGGGGCAGGGAGGATTCAAGGCCAAGGTTCTCTATGTGCCCGCCATTAATACGATATCAGTCCCACCACAGGACGAGGAATCGGCGGCCATGCTCACCGAGGAAGCATTCCGGTACGCCGCATGGGCTGCCACCGTTGTCGGGACGAATCTTCGCTCTGTGGTCGGTGACAAGAACGCGAACGGAGTCTGCGTAGTCGACAGCATGAGGAAACCGCTCGAGCTAGCTCAGGGCGTGTCTACCGCTGAAGGTCTACCGACCAATCGCGGCGAATCCACCACCGGTCTCCCCCCCACCTACGGTGACCTCCTCGCCGGCAGTCTCCTTGATGCAACGCTGCTTGCGGACGAGGCAGCCAAGGCGGCGGTCAAGCACCATCTGGCAGTGGCCGACGCGGATTTCTCGCGGACGCCCGACCCACAACTCGCCTCCAAGCTGGCGTGGACGGATCCGAACATGTCCCGCGCGCGGGCGGCACATCTGCTTGTCGGTGGTCCGCTTTCCGCGGGCATTCCCGGCTGTCCCAATGGAATGTGTCCAGTCAAGCAGTTGAGTGCTGGCGGGGAGGAAGCAAGGCAGATCATTCAGGCTGCGGCTCCATATCCCGGCACGATCAACTCGAGCTCGACGTCGAGTCCAACCACTGCCGTCACAGGTGGTGCGCTCGACGTGCAGATTCCGTTTGAGCAGGTTTTCGAGACCGGGATGAGAGACTACCCGCTTCGGGCTCGTCTCGCGGAGAGAACGGGCGATGACTCCCTCAAGACAGTATCCGTTGAGCGATTCCTCGAGGATCGAGGCCTCGTCGAAGCGGACTTCGTCGAGGCTCGCCAGTATATGGCCAACGAGATGAAGGCGTTTGCCCGCGATTCCTCGGTGCGTCTGCCAGCCATGGCGGTTGCGAGCGACACGGGGACTGCCAAGTCGACCACCTACCCCATCTATGCGACGACGAGTACCCCGCCAACGCCACAGCCGGCGGCAGCACAGACAGCGACGATGCGTCAGGCTGTTGACGGACCGACACTGTCCGCGATAGTTGACGAAATCCGGGGTAGCAAGGATTCTGCCTTGCTGGCCCCTCTTGCGCCGTATGGTCGCAAAGGGCTCGCGCCTCTCCTCGACTACAGCACGGCGACCGCGTCATTCGTCATTTCGGCGCCGACGAGCAAGCAGGTTCTGACCGGAACTGCGCTCGACACGCTGGGAACAATTGTTGGTGCCCAGGGCGGGGAGACAGAGGGACGGTTGGAGACGTGCTACCAATACCAGAGTGGCAAAACGAGGCTGCGTATTCGGGTGTATGGCTACACGGACAAAGACAGGTTGGTCTTCGTGAAAGGTGTCTCGGAACTACGATGTGCTGTCGAGGGAACGGTTGATGGTGCTCGTTGCTCTATGCGTTATCTTCCCAATGTCGAAAGAATCGAGAGCATCCAGGCGACTGATGGTGTCGCTGGGATGCGTAGCTACATCGAGGCAGTAGTGTCGTACTCCCAATCTCGACATTTGGGCCAATGGCTTTTCGTAGTCTACCAAAAAGACAACATGCCGGAGTATGGGCCGGGTAGCTACGAAAGCATCGGTGCGATCCAGATCCTCGACAAGTCCAGCTTCACGGATGATTCCTACCATTGCGTGCTCTCGCCCGTGAACCGGGACATCGAGAAGCTCGTCCAAGAGATTCTTTCGCCGAGTACGGAGTATTGCGGGCGGCCGGAGCATTCATGTGCGGGCCCAGGTTTCTCCGACCGCATTCCACTCGAGAGCGAGCTGTCCAGCGACGGTGATGCGTACGAATCTTCGTGGCGGACATACCTGGGGCGGGCGATGGAGGCCGCGAACTACGCTGATAGCTTGGGAGAACAGCTAGTCGAGTCTGGGTTGGATATGGATCGACGGATGGAGACGGCACAGGAAAACATGGAGGACCTCTGCGGTGGCTCGGTCAACATGAGCGGATTCTTTCCAGCCGACATGAGCGGAAGCGTGGGCGGCAAATGCACAGCGTCCGAGGAAGGATTGGCAGGGGGGCAGGAAGGAACGACGTGTGGCAAGGGCTACGTGTGTCGCAACGGGACTTGCATCAGGGACGCCGTGGCGACGATCGAAGCGATGAGGAATACCGATGCAACAGCGGAGAAGCTGGCGAACTGCATAGGTGACCTGTCCTCGGTTCCCTACGTGACGCTGGGCAGTGAGCCGGTTTGTATCTGGGTCAACAGCGGGGGGGCGATCTGCGAGGAGGTCGTCGGGGTAGAGAAGGCATGCCCCTACTCACCCGAGGTGGAAGAAAACCCAGACGGTACCAAGGAATACTCATGCGCCGCGCCAGCCAAGCTACCCAAGGGGTACAGCGTCCAGACGGTGACTGAGCATCTGGACGTAGTCCGACAGAGTGATACCCATCGTTCCTACGACGGTGGCGGCATGCCGCCACCGTGTGCTGTGTTGCGTCAGATTCGGCAGCCGGCAGTCTCGAATCCGGATCCGGGAAGCAGCCTGGGGCAAATGGAACTGGTGGCAGAGGTGAACGGCTTTTTTCACCCGGACCGAGTCAGGAAGTACGCCAGTCGGCTCGGCTGGGAGGCGAACATCGAAGACTACAGCATGGTGACGCTGGACAAGCTGCCGCTGTTCGGCACGGGCGATCCCTTCCCGCAGGACTGGAGTTGGCCAGGTTGGCCATGCGCCCCGAAGAAGACGGGTGAAGAGGCAGAAGAGGCACTCGGGCCCTACTTCTATCCGCGAAGGGATAGCCCTGATTCCGTCCCATGTGTTCCAGGGTCGGTGCCAGAGCTTGCCGATAGTCTGTTCTGCAGCTACACGTTGGGATGCGAGGAGATCACGACCCGCCGAGATCGGGCGTTGATGAACCACCGTCTTGGCCGAGCGGTGCTGGCGATGCGGATTCTTGGGGGTGTCGGTATTGGCGAGGGTTTCCGCGGCCCGTACCGGGCACATTTCGGAGCCATGAAATCCGACGTAACGACTTGGGAGGCGGTGGGCTCCAAGTACTACTACTCGGCCATCGCGCAGGGAACCGCAACCACGCTCGGTGACGGTAGACGGGTGTCATACGCGTCGTCGATGGAGTACAAAGTGGGAGAGAGGGAAGTGGGCAGCGACACAGTTATTCCAAAGACGATTCCCGGGTACGCGGTCTGTTTCTCAGAAAGGGGAAACGAATCGAATGGGAGTTACTACGCCTGGACGGATTTCCCCGGGCCTCTCACGGGAAAAGCTATCTACCGGTCTGCACTGTGCGGTGACAGCGACTATTTGACCTGGCCGATGATGTTCAAGACCTACGGTAGCTCCGGGGGCGACGATTTCGATACGATCATTAGTGGCATCTGGGCAGGGCTCGACGGTAGTCCTCCTCAGTCTGGGACACGGATGAAAGGCTTGGCCAAGGATCTGTTGATGTGTCCACCTGGAAGCGAATCCATCGACGAAGTCAAGATTCACCCCTGGCAGGAGGACTACTCCGCATACAAGAACGACACGCCGGGCTACAACGGTGTTGATGACGTGGAAGAAGACATGGATAACACTCTATTCATCGACAGCAGACCGCCGGACGATCCAGAAACCACCAAGCTGAGCAGGTATTGGAAGGACGATCGGGATGACTACAACGCCATCCCGCTCGCGCTGGACGGGCTTCGGGCACGCGACATCCTCGACGGAATGGAGCTTCTGTGCGAGGTCGCAAGGCTAGACGAAGGCTCGACGGTGGATTGCGGCGCTCTGCCGAAAGCCCAGGAATTGCAGGACCTCGGTCTGCTTGAGGACTATTTATGGTGTGCTGCCGATTCGCTGGCCAAGCGCGCGCGTTCTGAGATTCTCACCGACGTGCCGGTTGCGGCGATCAATGGTCTGAATCCCTCGTACAAGTTCGAGGGTGAAATCGGTGCAGCGGCTGGGGAGTTTGCCGCGGCAGTGAACGATATGCGGGGCTATCAGTCGGCCATCGATAGCCACATGCGGATGTTTGCCTCGGATGTTCGCAAGCTACGGATTGCAATAAAGAGCAGCCAGATCAGGGAGGAGGAGCTGCTGCTCGATACGCTATCGACGGTGACCCAACAGGTGGCCAACTGCGCGAAGGGGTTGTTGACGGCGGCTTCGGCACAATCCGCGGCAGGATCCGCAGGGGGATCCGCGGCAGGATCCGCAGGGGGATCCGCAGGGGGAGTAATTGGCGCTCTCAAATTCATCGGAGCTGCCGTAGCAGCCTGTGCAGTCCCGGTTGCGCAGATCGGTTTTGCCCTGAAGAGACAGAACCTCGGCAAGCAACAGGTCGCCCTGCAAGGCGAGCTCACTTGGGAGGACTTCAACACCAAGTTCGCCGAGCACGCAGAAGCGCTCGAGGGTTCGGCACGAGAGTTGGGCAGCGCGGCGACGAGGCTACGGGCTGCGCTGGCGAGGATCGAAGTAGCTCGCACCAAGGCGCGCCGGGAGCTATCCAGGGCGATCATGAGCGGGACCGACGCCGAAGGCAGGGAGTTCGCAGTGAATACCGTGATGCGCCGGCGCTACAACACCGCCCAGGTCAGGTATGGACGGGCGCGTACCAATGCGATCCGCTTGGCATACATCGCGAGACGAGCAGTAGAGCAGCGTCTCGGGGTCAATCTTTCAACCCTCGAGAAGGACATGTTGCTCGTCGATGCGCCGGCCCGCTGGGTTGACACGCTGTGCACTGCTCAAGGCATCGACTACTCCAAGCTTCGCAGCGAGAACGGGATGGACCTCGACGAGTATTCCGATGCTTTCGTGGGCGACTACGTGCGCAGACTAGAGCTCGTGGTTCAGTCGTACGAGCACGACTATCCGTTCAACGACGGCAAGGACAGGGCAGTCGTTTCGCTGCGGGACGACGTGGTAGGGGCGCGGTCGGTGTGCGAGACGCCAGTGCCAAACCTGCTCGCCTACTCGGGTGACCTCGATATCGCGATCGACCCCAATCAGCTCGACGAAGGGCCAACAAAGCAAGTCTGCGTGACGCAAGATGGCTGCCTCAAATGCCAGCCATTGCCGGGACAGGAGCAGGAGTCGGGTCCTCGGAAGATATGGGAGATGGTCGACTGCGAGCCTGTAATAAATACGTGCGGAGAAATACGAAACTGCATCGGCGTGGCCGCGCCCCCGATCGCGCCCTCGGTCGTGACCGAGCTCGTTGGAAAGAACAACGTTCCGGTACCGGTGAGGGAAGGTGACGAAGAGGGTAGTGGGATTCGTGGTTTCAGATTGACGTTCGGTACGACCGTTCCTGCTGAACTGGTCTCATATTTCGCTGGCGACGATGCGAACCGCGCTTCTTCACTGGCACAAGCGGTGACGCTCGATAGTGGATACTATCGGTTGTCGTGGTATGGCCGGCGCAATGGTACGGACGGCCTCGAGCCGGGCAAGGCAGTATCGATTCGCGGGATGGATGGTGGCAGCGCAGTGGAACAGACCGCGCCATGTCTCATCGGCACCACGATCGACTGCGATGAACCGCAGACTGATCCACTGGTTGCTCCAGATGACAAATGGCACCGCTACTATCTCTTGTTCTACGTGGCCGACGACGGAACGACGTTGCAAGTGGCGATCGTCGCACCGGAGGCGCAAGGGAAAGGGGAGTCGGTGGATCTAGGCGGTCTGATGCTAGAGAACATCAGTAGCATTCTCCTCGGAAAACCGGATTTTGATGCATCGTTGGCGGCAAGCTACATGCCGAATCCGTACGTGGGCACGACAACTGCTGGTGTTGCGAAGTCGGAAGTCTGCGAGGATACGACTGGCACGGTATTCCGTACCAAGTGGAAGCGTGGCTGTATGCGTCTGTGTGCAACGGGCTTTGGCCAGTGCAATGACGGCGAGTGGCACTGCTACTGGGAGCTTCCCTTCGGCTTGACGACCAGTGGAATCGAGGACGGGAAGATGCTCGGGATGAGTGGATTTGCCTACGGCAACTACAACTATCGGCTGGACGACGTGACCGTGAGCTTCGTCGGTACCGCGGTCCGTGACTGCGAAAACTCGATGTTCCCGTCCACCTGCTATTCGGCGGGTAGCATTCCGTACACGATCGAGCACCTCGGTCCCTATGAGGTTCGCAATCACAGAGGGGAGATCTACCTCGCGCCGCTGTTCGAGGGCCGCATCGAGCACGGCAGAGGGCTGGCGACGGAGCGCTACATCAGCAATCCGATTTCCAGCGCTGATGGCGAGATGCTCCGGCAATTCGAGCAC
>JAZDLZ010000163.1:0-3574 GCA_043801535.1 Pseudomonadota bacterium | reverse complement strand
CTCCAAGTTCTCTCGCCAGTTCTCCTGGCCGCGCTCACCTGGGTCGCAGCGAAAGTGGCTCAGCTAATCAACGCGAAGGTCCGAGGGGAGACCGTCCGCAACATACTTCTGCGCTTGGAAGACGCGACCGTTGCAGCAGTTCGTGACGTCTATCAGTCGGTGGTCGAGGAGATCAAATCCGCCAGCGTCGATGGCAAGCTCACTGCCGAGGAGCGCCTGCGCGTCAAAGCACGGGCCATTGCCACCGTGCGTGCCCACCTCGGCATGAAGGGTCTCGCCGAGCTGGCCACGGTACTGGGCCTCGACGACGGCGCCGTCCAGCAGATGATCTCCACCAGAGTCGAGGCAACAGTCCACGACCTCAAGCGCGCTCGCATGACCAACGGCGTCCACAGCCCGGCAGGAGACGCCATCCCTTTTGCAGCCTGATCGGCGGCGCCAGCATGCTCGACGCCGCATCATCACTGCCTGCTGGTTCCGGTCGCCTCGACCTCCTCGCCTTCGCCTAATCGAAGCGACTGGGTGGCGGATTGCAGTATCAGGCCAAGATTCGACCGGGACTGTCTGCCACAGCACAATGCTGGGCCGGTGCCGAGCGAGACGCAACCCACGGATGGCAGCGAGGCTACGGCCTGAACGCAGGCATTCGGTGGGAGTGGTAGACGATCTGGTGACGAACGATCGTGGAATGCTGGAAGTCGGCGAAGACCGACGCACAGCTTTGTCCCATGATGAGCCACGTGCCTGGAGCCCATCGCCGTGTCATCCGTCCAAGCCCACGGCAATGCCGGAAGCATCCGCCTCTCGAGCATGCGCAGCGCTCGGTCTGGCTATAGATGGGCTACCAACGAGCGCATGACCCTCTCGCCGATCCCGGCGACATCAGATGCCAATCTCTCCTCCGTGCCCTCCAATTCGGCGACGTGCTCGAACCACCCGCGCTCGCGGAGCTCAAAACGGCCCACATCTGGCACTTCGACGTGCCCGGCCTTGATGTATGGACTCCACCGCTCCCAGCGTTCTTTCACCTTTCTCGCCTTGTCGCTCAGCTTGAACATCGCGCGCAGTCCCAGGTGAACCAAGCCATTCCTTGTAAGATTGCGTGGGGCGTACGGTGGCTCTGGGTCAGCCTCGAAGAGCAGGTGCAGCCACAAGGTCACGCTGCCACCCTGCGAGGCAATCTCGGAGTGGCCGCGCGAACGCCACACGCTTTGGAAATCGAGAAGGCCGAACGTAAGAAGGCGCTCGCGCGCGGCCTTTGCTATGGAGTCTACGACCTCTCGTCCCCCCAGGAGAGGGTACTTTTCGATTTTGTCCCTTCTTATCACTTGCAGGACCTGTTCGAATCCACTCGCTATGAACCAACCGCATGCATCATCAGGGTGCAGTCGGGTGCGGTACTCAGCCAACCTTTCCCACGAGAGCTGCACGCATTGGTCCCGTGAGAGACCGCCCTTTTCGACTACCTGGGCTACCTCCGATGCACCTGTTGCGCCGGGTGCGAGATACACTAGCTGCACTCTGCCGCACGGGTGTTGACGCTGGAGCGCGAGACAATAGCCCAGAAGCTGCCCGGGTTGCATTGAGGACGAACGGACCTTGTTCTCGACAAGGAGAACGTGGCCGTCCGGATGGTCCATGCGGATGTCAATCCGCCCCGACTCGAGGGGAGATTCGATCCGGGTCCTCCACCGGGTCCGAGGAAGAGCGCGTGGCTCATCGACCTGATCAAGGAAGTACTCCAAGAAGTCTGGTCGCCCGTCCAGGAGCGTTGCGACTAGCGCAGAGGACACCTCCTCGGCTCCCAGCGTGCTCTCGAAGAAGAATCGGAGATCCAGTGTTTCGGACATGTCATGTTCCTCCCTGCCGTCGTCGACAAGCGTCGATGCGGATGTGTTGCTGGCTGTCGTCGTCCAATGGGACGAAAGGTCTCTTCGTAGGTATGAGGCGCCCGAAAAGTCCCAGAAAGTTCCAGAAGGAATGAGTCGGAGAACCCGAGCACCTCGAGCAGCCGGCTCGAAGACACTCTTGATTTGCGCAAGGCCAAGAAGCTGGTGCCGCAGGCTCACAATCAACGGTCATTTCCTTGTTCGCCTTCCAGGCAAGCAACCGCGGCACGTACGAGACCCAAGACTACGAAGCCCACTACGAAGCCCTTGACGAATAGCCATGTCAGAATAATCGTCCATTTTGTCATGGCCGATAGGGCGCAAAACGGCCAGGCAACGAGTGCCCGCCCTATTGACTTCATCGTAGGCTGAGACCGATGGATCACCTCGGCTCGTTCTAGGCCTTCCGCGTCTGGATGGAGCGACATATGGATAGGTCTAACAACACCGTTTTGACGATCGAGGATTCGCAGAAGCTCGCTTTGCCTTAAGTACCCCCCTGGGGACTATCACCGAGGACGTCGCCGAACCCAACGGCCGTTCGTTCAGGGCCAGACCAAAGGCACGTATCAACGCGTAGCAAGCCATTGTTGGCCATGAATCGTTTCTGCGATCTCAGGGGCTCAGGCACACGGCATGGGAGTTCAGCAATCACCACGCGCGTCACCATCGAGACAAACATATCTCGTCGGAGGTTGTCCGACTGGACTCGATCCGCAAGAGGTGAGCCACACCCAGAGTATTTTTAGGGGAGGGGGATTCGGAGTCATGGGCTAGGATGAGTGCTGAAGCCGATGATTGACGCACACACTCTTGCAGGGTACCTCGAAGAGGGCAAACGGCCACGGCCGGTCATTCAGCGCATCGACGAGGTCGCCGTCGAGGTTGGCAGAAGGAGCGGCCTCGCCTTTCGCTTCCCGAAACACAATCATGAATTCGCCCCGGATAGACTGCCTGATCCTGGGCGCAACGGAATGCAGTTTCTCCTACAGGAGCCTTTCGATCTGCCATCCCCGGATGATCTCAACGTGCGGATCCGCAATGCCCTGAGAACGGTCGGTCGCGGCCTTTACTACCTGACCTTCACGGCCTCGCATGCATGGCAGTACGATCGTGATCAGGGTTTCCCGGCTCACCTCCGTTGGGGCCTCGCTATCGAGGTCGGCGACAAATACGAATCGGTGATCCAACCAGTGTTCCGCTACCTCCTTCGAGAGCGCTTGGCGTTGAGGCCGAAGATCCAGGTGGTTGCCACTTGCCCAGTGGCTGGCTTCGTCAAGCCCGCCAGCAAGCCGAGCCTATGGCTCCATTTCCTCGGGCAGAGAATCACAGCTAAGATACTTCGTAGTGAGTGGACCATGGAGCGAATCTGCGAAGAGGCAGGGGCGGACTTGCAGGCGATCTATCGGGCCGTGACGACATAGCCCCGACGGGACCCCGCAGAGTCGCCGGGTAGCGATGCGTGCCAGAGGCGGCTATTCCGTTGCAAGAGTGCAAACCAGTGGTTCTGGCACTGGAGCTTCTGATTCTGACTTGTCTGGTCCAGCATCGGATCAAGCCTGGTCTGTCTGCCATGGCGACAGGCTGGGTCGGCGCCGAGCGTGGCAGCGCGTCCGAAGCCGATGGGTGGGAGCGAAGCTACGGCATCAATGCCGGCCTCCGCTGGGAGTGGTAGGGAGTCGTTT
>JAZDLZ010000152.1:0-3508 GCA_043801535.1 Pseudomonadota bacterium | reverse complement strand
CGTCGAGGGAACCTCGACGGGGCCCCCCCCTCTACATACCGAGAGTATGCGCCCTCCTCGCTCCTTGTCATCCGGGCGCCTCAGCGCCGACACTTGTTCAAGTTATTCTGCGACGGCTCCTTATTCTTCCAGCATGGCGATGAAAGGTAGATTGCGGTACCGCTGGGAGTAGTCGAGCCCGTAGCCAACGACAAAACGATCGGGAATCGTGAATCCAAGGTAGTCGATCGGGACGGACACCTGCGTTCGCGCTGGCTTGTGAAGCAGCGAACAGATCTTCAGGCTGTGTGGTTGGCGAGTGCGAAGGTTCTGGAGGAGGTACGACGCGGTCAGGCCGGTGTCGATTATGTCCTCGACGACAACAACCTCTTTGCCCTCGATGGGACGACCTAGGTCGCTGGATATTCGCACAATTCCAGATGACTTGGTTTCATTGCCGTAGCTGGCAATGCCAATCAAGTCGATCGTGCAGGCAAGATCGATCGCTCGGCACAGGTCCGACAGAAAGAGGAGCGAGCCCTTCATCACTCCAACGAGAACCAACTCGGCGGACGAGCTTTGATAGTCGGCAGTGATCCGGCATCCGAGCTCGGCGACTCGGCCAGCGATGCGTTCGCTCGAGATCAGCTCCACCACCTTGTGACCTGGCAAATGGAACATCGCGATGGTGAACAATACTCCAACACTGGATGCCTCGCCACCAAGGCATGCTGCCTTCTGCCAGTTCTGCCTCTCTACGCGGCAGCCTCCCAGACGTCAGCCAGCTCGGCGCGCATTTTTTGTTTGGCGCGGGCTTCTAGCTGGCGAATTCGTTCGCGAGAGATGCCAAATGCTCGTCCGAGCTCCTTCAGAGTGACTCCTTTGTCTCCCAGGTAGCGGCGCTCGATGATGGTTCGTTCGCGCGGGTCGAGCTTGGCGAGCGCCCGGCGAACGCGACTTGTCCGTGCTCGCGCCATGTCGCGGGCGATGATCTCCCCTTCGGGATTCGCCGCCTCGTCTGCGAGCCTGTCTCCTTTGGTTTCGCCCGCATCAGCGTAGGCAGGATCGTCAAGAGACTGGTCGCGGCGAGCGATCCGGAATTCGATTGCCCGTAGCTCGTCGACTCCGACGCCAATTGCGGCAGCCAGCAAATCGGGATCGGCCATCTCGCCAGCGCGCTCGAGACGCTGCCGCTCGCGTCGCAGTCGATAGAAGCAACGCTGCTCCGCCCGAGTTGTCCCGAATCGGACGAGACTCCACTGACGTCTGATGTGTTCCTGGATGAAAGCTCTAATCCACCATACGGCATAGGTTGTCAGGCGATTCTTGCGCTCCGGATCAAAGCGGCTGACTGCTACCAAGAGGCCCAGGTTTCCTTCCTGCACGAGGTCGAGGAGCTTGATGCCGTAGGATCGGTATTCGAGAGCGATCTTGACGACGAATCGCAGATTGGACAGGACGAGTTGCTCGGCAGCCCTCCGGTCTTTCTCATCGCGCCAGCGCCTTGCCAGCTCCAGCTCGTTTTTTGGGGAAAGGAGCCGGTACCGATCAATTCGTTTCAGGTACGCGGACAGATGGCCGGCTTGATGTTCTGGCATTTTTCGTGCGGTGCGAGGGGTGCTGTCTCGCGCTCGCCACAGAGGAATCGTGCGAAGACGATGCCATTGTGCAGGCGTTGTACATGGCTCGGTCTAGCCGAGGGGGGGGGGGGTGGATGTACACAATATGCGCGTTCTGTCGGAGACGAGTTGCAGGTTTTTCACTAGAGCACCGATCGGTGCTCTAGGTCCGGGTCGAAAGGGCAGCTTCGACAGCTTGCCGCAGCCTGTCGAGGTCAACAGGCTTGGGAAAGAAGGGAGCTCGGTAGCGTTCTGCGATTGCCTTCCCGCGGGCGTACCCGGAAAACAGGATGACTCTGAGGTGGGGTCGGCGAACTCGGGCGCTGGCCACAACGTCTCCGCCATCGATCCAGGGCATCGAAAGGTCGGCAATGAGGAGGTCTGCGCCTTCGGAGCTGATAGTCGCGAGCGCCCTGATCGGATCGCTGAAAGCGCGTACTCTCCAGCGGTTCGATGCCAGGGCGCTGGCTAGAAGATCAGCCTGATCCTGGTCGTCGTCGAGCACTATGATCGTTTTCACCGTCCTCTCCTGGCAGCTGGCTGATTCCAATGGCTGGTCTTCAGCTAGCACGAAACGTGCCGTCTGCTCTTTCCTCCATCGCGCCAATGGACTCCGTGGGCTTCGAATCCCGGTGCCGGCTCTTTCCCCCCTCGCTTGTCAGCGAATGGTGCCTAGCTTGGCATTGTGGACAGCGAGCACCGAGCACGGGGCACCTTGTCCTCTCCTAGGCGGCGCACGCCTGTTTGGATTGTGTGGGCGATTCTTGCCTTTGTTGCCTTGATGGTCTTGTCACGAGCATTCCAGTCTGGAATGAACCTTCCGTACAGCGAGCTAAAGGCGAAGATCGCCGGCGGTGAAGTCGCATCGGTGACAATCGGCGAATCAGAGATACGGGCGACTCCAAAGAACCGGCATCTGCAAGGACGACAGACCACCTGGGTCACGGGGAGAGGTGACACGGAGGAGTTGGAGAAGCTATTGGACAAGAGCGAAGTGCCCTACACCTACACGACTGGCAGGGGGCTGCTTGGCACCGTCCTCCCGTATTTGCTGTTCGTAGGCATCATGGTGCTTTTTTGGGGATGGCTGCTCTCCAGGATGCGACCCGGGGCTGGAGTGATGGCGATCGGCAAGTCGCGGGCAAAGCTCGTGGCCGAGGAGACCGGAGTCACTTTTGCCGATGTTGCCGGCGTCGACGAAGCGGTGGAGGAGCTCCGGGAGATAGTCGACTTTCTCGCCAATCCCGAGAGGTTTCGCCGACTCGGGGGAAAGATTCCCAAAGGAGTATTGTTGGTCGGGCCGCCTGGCACTGGCAAAACCCTCTTGGGTCGGGCGGTGGCAGGAGAAGCGAGCGTGCCGTTTTTCCAGCTGACCGGAGCGGATTTCGTCGAGATGTTCGTCGGAGTTGGAGCTGCGCGGGTGCGAGATCTGTTCCAACAGGCGCAATTGAAGGCGCCTTGCATCATTTTCATCGACGAGCTTGACGCGATCGGAAAGGCGCGTGGTGTTGGGGTGATGGCAGGTCACGACGAGCGCGAGCAGACCTTGAATCAGCTCTTGGCAGAGATGGATGGATTCGACGCGAGGCGCGGGCTGATCGTGATGGCGGCAACCAATCGTCCGGAGATTCTCGATCCTGCCCTGCTTCGGCCTGGACGCTTCGATCGTCACGTCGTCGTCGATCGTCCGGATCTAAGAGGTCGAGAGGCAATCCTGTCGGTGCATGCCAAGGAGGTCAGGCTGGCGTCGGACGTTGATTTGCGCAAGGTGGCGGCGCTCACACCCGGACTGGCTGGAGCCGAGCTGGCAAACGTGATCAACGAGGCAGCACTGCTCGCTGCTCGTCGTGACAAGGGCGAAGTGACGATGGTCGAGCTCGGCGAGTCGATCGAGCGTGTCGTCGCCGGGT
>JAZDLZ010000145.1:0-2112 GCA_043801535.1 Pseudomonadota bacterium | reverse complement strand
CGAGAACGGCCTGCGCTCCCTCGGGTGCCTTGTCATGTCCATCCGACCGAGACACGTCCACGTCGGGTATCGCTGACGCTCTGGTTTCGCCGCCATCGACGGGGGACCAACGAGCAACGATCACACCCCGAGCTGGGTATGGGCTTGCAGTCCGTATTCGAGTAGAATCGCGCCCGTTTAGGAGCCTCGGAGGAGGGCTGATGCAGGGCACGGCGCCTGGAGACCGGCAGTTTGCACCAGATAGCATGGTGGACCACTATCGGGTCATCCGGGCTATCGGTCGAGGCGGGATGGGCGAGGTGTACTTGGCGCGGGATACCACGCTTGGCCGGCTGGTGGCATTGAAGGTGATATCGCAAGGGCGTTTTCTTCTGGACGAGAGCGCGGTCGAGCGCTTTCTCGAGGAGGCGCGGATCACCGCTGCCTTCAACCATCCGCACATCGTCACGGTGTACGGTGTTGGCGAGCACCGCGGACGTCCATATCTGGCTCTCGAATACGTGGAAGGAGAGACGCTGCGGCAGCGGATGAACGCGGAGAAGGTGGCGCCCAAGGAGGTGATGCGCATCGGCAGGGCGATAGCAGAGGCGTTGGCTGAGGCGCACCAGAACGGCGTGCTGCACCGGGATCTCAAGCCGGAGAACGTCATTCTGGCCAAGGACGGCCGCCTCCGAGTGCTCGACTTGGGCCTGGCCACGCTACTTGGCGAATCAACGGGAAGCTCGGCTCCGATCGTTTCCGGGTCTTCTCAGACACGCCCTAAAACAGCGATAACGGAACACGACGAGGAGGCGATGGCGACCATTGGCGATCCTGACCATTCGTCGGCAGGATTTCTGGTGGGAACGCCGTTCTACATTGCCCCGGAGGGGTGGCGCGGGGAACGGATCGGCGAGGCTGCTGATGTGTGGGCGCTGGGCATTGTGCTGCACGAGCTATTGCTTGAAAAGCGACCGTATCAGGACACGCCGCCGGGCATGCTACCAGCGGTGGTGGCGACTCTGGTTCCGGTGCCATTGGTGAAAGGCCCGGGCATTCCCGAAGAGCTGGCACGATTGGTGGATCGATGCCTTGCCAAAGAGGCCAAAGAACGGCCGTCGGCAGCCGAGGTGGGAAGTCAGCTCGAGGGTCTCTTTCGCTGGCGGCATCTGGAAGGGGAGATGAATCCGTTTCGCGGGCTTCTCGCCTTCAACGTGCGTCACTCCGACCTGTTCTTTGGCCGTGACGCCGAGGTGGCGGCGTTCTTGGAAGCGCTGCGCGAGCAGCCAGTGCTGGGTGTGGTTGGTCCCTCCGGGGTAGGGAAGAGCTCGTTCGTGCAAGCAGGGGTGATTGCCAGGCTGCTGGAGTCGGAACCGTGGACGATCGTGCGCCTCCGGCCAGGGAGCGATCCGTTCGAGGCGCTGGCGAGCCGAATTCGGCAAGGCGGCGGCGAGGAGGCGAATGCTCCCGAATCGAGTCAACAGAGGTGGGACACTGGCTTGTTGACGGCACTGCAGCAAGTGAGCAGTGCCGGCGCAGCAGCGGCAGTGCCTGCTTCGGGGAGCGTCCTGCGCAACGAGCTGGCAGCCAGGTTGGCCGCGAGCTCGCGGTTCTTGAACGTGCTGCTCCACGAGCTTGCCAGCAACACGAAGAGAAGGGTGCTGTTGTTCGTGGATCAGCTCGAGGAGATCTTCACTCTCGTCGAAGAGGAGGAGACGAGACGGCGTTTCGTCGAGGCAGTGTGCAAGGCAGCAGAGGAGACGGCCAGCCCGGTGCGGGTGGTGTTCACGATCAGGGACGATTTTCTCGGCCGAGTGATGGCGGGCGTGGATGTTGGAAGGGCGCTGGATCGGGTCGTGGTCCTGCGCACGCCAGGACGCGCAGAGCTTGCGGAGATGCTGGGTAGGCCGGTTGTCATGTCCGGCTATCGCTACGAGGACTTGGCGCTTCTCGACGAGATGGTGGCCTCGGTGGTGGGAGAGCCCGCCTGTTTGCCATTGCTGCAGTTTGCCGCTCAGCTCTTGTGGGAGAAGCGCGATCGGGGACGGCGAGTCATCCTGCGATCGGTCTACCAGGAGATAGGTGGCATCCCTGGTGCGCTGGCCGAGCACGCCGATGCGGTGCTCGCCGGGC
>JAZDLZ010000078.1:0-4473 GCA_043801535.1 Pseudomonadota bacterium | reverse complement strand
GCTCTCCGGCCTCGATGTGCTCCGGGTCGAGAGCAATCACCGCCGCGTAGTACTCCATCGCCCTCGCCTCGTCGTGCAGCTGGTGGTGCGATATCTGGGCAGCCTCGAGAAGCAGGCGTATCCTTTCGAGCGGGTGCTGGGTCTGCTGCTGGGCACGCACCATCATCCGCGCCGCCTTCTGCCAATCCCCCCGCGCCTTGTACAGTCCGCACAGCGACATCATGCTCGGAACGTGAGTACCGTCAAAGGCCAGCGCTTGCAGGAACCGCTCTTCCGCCGCCGTCGAGTCGTCGAGATGCTCGACGAGAATTCCCCCGATGCGATGATGGAGCCGCACCCGCAGCTCCACGTCGCCGGTGGAGTCCACCAAGTTGATCATGATGCCGATCGCCCGATCCCAATCCTCGACCCGCTCGTAGAGACGGCCGAGCGCCTCCAGTGCCCGCACCTCTTCCGGATCGAACGACAGGACGTCGGTGTAGGCTTCGATCGCCCGATCGACGTCGCCCAGCTCAGATTCGTACACTTGGCCCATCGCACAGTACAGGTCGATCCGGGCTGCCGGATCCACCATCGCCAGACTATGACGGCGATAGGTGTCGACCAGGAGATCCCAGCGACGTTCCTGACGATAAAGCCGCTCGAGCTCCTGGTGAGTCGCAGTGTGGCGCTCGTCCAGCACCAGGATCTTCTCGAAGCAGGCCGCGGTGTTCTCGAGGTTGGCGAACACCGTCTCCCAGGCTGCCGCCATCCGCTGATAGATGCCAATCCGCTCGACATCGCTCAGCGCGGCATCGAGCTGGAGGTCGAGAACGTCGAGGTATTGCTCCGTCTGTCCGGTCGTCTGGTACAGACGCTCGAGCGCGCGCAGCGCCGTCTGGCAGTGCGGCTCACCGACGAGAACCGAGCGGAAAGCATCGATCGCCTTGGCAGGCTCGCCAAGCCTCTCGTCCCACAGTCGTCCGACCTCGAGCTTGAGCTTGGTCTGCTCATCGGGGATTCCGCTGGCCTCCGCCTTGCGCTCCAGCACTCCAATGAGGTCCTCCCACCTCTCGTTCTGCCGGTATAGTCGATCGAGAGCGATCAAAGCCTCGCTGCACAACCCATCGGCCTTCAAAGCCGAACGATAAGCATCCATTGCCCGGTGCTCGTCGCGAAGCTGGGTCTCCAGCAGGTCGGCCAAGGAGAGATACAGATCGACCCGCCTTTGCGGATCGGGCTCCAGACCAGCATGACGTCCCAGAACCTCGATCAACTCCTCCCAGGCTCCACGTTTGCGGTGGAACTCGGCAAGCGCAGTCAGTGCACCCAGGTGCTGGGGATCCAGCCGCAAGGCAGCCTTGACCGAGTGAATTGCGTAGTCGAGGTGACCGACGTGATCGCCGTACCACTGTCCGATCTTGACCCACAGGTCGGCGGCCTTGGCCGGCTCCTCCGCCTCCAGCCCGGCAACCACCTGAGAGTAGTCGGCGAGGAGCTCCTCCCACTTGCCGGTGGCGGTCGCCAGCCGCTCGATGTTCCGGGCAACTGGCTCGTACGAATAGTTCTCTCTGAAGGCCGCCTGCAGCACGATGAACGCCGACTCGGCGTCGCCCAGCTCTTCTTCGTAGACCTTGGCAACCTGCATCAGCAGCTGGATGCGCTCCGTCGAAGTCTCGGCGTGATCCCGCCGTTCGAGCAGTACTTCGGTGAGCTTCTCCCAGGATCCCTGCTCGCGGTAGATGCACTCGAGCTGAGCGCTCGCGACCGACTGGGCCGGTCTCCGCGAACGAACCCGCTCGTACACCTCGGCCGCCCTCACCCGATCGAGAGCTCTCTCTTCCCAGATCGACGCCGCTTGCAGCAGAGTATCGATCCGTTGCTGCTCGTCGTCGAGAACTGCGGCGCGCTTCTCCAAGACGTCGATACAATCCTCCCACCTGCCTTCCCTGGTGAAAAGCGCCTCCAGTGCCGACAGAGCGTCCGAGCGACCGGGATCGAGCGCCAGCACGTTTCGCCAGGCGCTGACGGCTTCGTCGATCCGGCCGAGAGTATCGCCCTCGAGACGACCGAGCTCCGAGTAGAGCCCGATCATGTCTTCGTCGGAAAGCTCACCGGTCACCTGGCCGGCATCGAGCATCGCCACGAGGGTGTCGGAAAGATGCGACCAGTCTTCACCGGCCCGATAGAGGGCGGCAAGCGCCTGCAAGACCTCGAAATCCTGCGGAGCCACCTCCTGGGCCCGTAGCCAGGCATCGAGCGCGTCCCGATCGCGGTCCAGCTTTTCTTGCCAGACACCACCCAGCCGCTTGAACAGCGCCAGTCTCTCGTCGGGGGAATCGGTCACGAGAACCTCGCGCTCGAGGATGTCCACGAGCTCGCGCCACATGCCGCGACGCTCGTAGATCTCTCCGAGCGCGCGCAGCGCGACGATATCCTCTCCGCGGAGATCGATCACTCGCGCCCACAGATCCATCGCCCGGTCATCGGATTCGAGCGCTTCCGACGAAAGCCGAGCCATACGCGCGTAGAAGTCGGCTAGCTCCTCGTCTCCCCGCGCCACATCCACCATCTTCTCGTAGGTTTCGAACAGCTCCTTCCACTGTTCGCGATGGAAATAGATCCTTTCGAGCTTCTCCAACGCGGCACGGTTGCGGGATTCCTGTTCGAGGATCTTGTCGTAGCACTTGACCGCCGAATCGAGGTCGCTGAGAATCTCGCCGTGAATCCGCCCAAGCCGGAAGTAGAAGTCGAGGATGTCCTCGGTCGCCAGCGCCATCTCGACCCGCCGGTTCAAAACGTCGACCAGCTCGTTGTGCATTCCAGCGACGGTGTAGATCCGATCCAAGGCCTCGAGCGCCTCGGCATCCTTGTCGTCGATGCCGAGAGCTCGCAAATAGGCTTCCTCCGCCCGACTGGCATCGCGAAGCTCCTTGTCGTACGCCCGCGCCACGCTCAATAGAACGCTCTGCTGGACATCGGTGTCGGTGTGGTGCGAGAGCACCTCGGAATAGACCGCCACCAGGTCATCCCAGCAGCCCGTTTCCCGAGCCAGACGCTCGATCTCGTCGCGGGAGCGTTGCGATCGCGGATCCTCGGCAAATGCCGCGCCCCACCAATGGAAAGCACGGTCCGCCTGGCCAAGCTTGTGCTCGGCCAGCTCGGCGAGGCGATGAAGCATCGACTGGCGCTCCAAAGCCTCGGTTAGCCTCTCGAGCTGCGCCTCGAAGAGCCGGTGCAGCTTCTCCCACTCGCCCGCAGTCTGATACAACGGCTCGAGAATCGTGGCAATCTCGGTCTGGAAGCTGCCCTCGAGGAAAAGGAGCTCGAGCGCCGACAGCGTCGGTTCGTGATGCGAGTCTTGGGCGAGAATCTCGCGGTAGACATCGACCGCCGCCGGAACGTCCTTCAGGTTCTGCTCCAGCACCTGCCCCAACCGGAACTCGATGGCGATGATTTCTTCGTCGCTCTGCGCCAACCGGGTCTCGCGTCGCAGAATCTCGGTCAGCTCCTCCCACCGCTGAGCTTGCTCGAACAATCGATCGAGCGCCAGCACCGCCACTTGACACTCGGCGTCAACGTCCAGTACCCGCCTGTACGCACCAATCGCTCGCGCCGGCTGGCCTAGCTCTTCCTCGCAAATCCGCGCCAGGCGGAGAAGCAGATCGACCTGCCGCGGGACCTCGAGGGTCTTGTCCAGCTCTTGCTCGTACAGCTTGGCAAGCCGATCGAAAGCACCGATGGTCGCCGCCACTCTTTCCAGGCTCTCCAGAGTTGCTTCGTGTGACGAATCCTCGTGGAGCGCCCGACCGAGCGCCTCGAACGCATCGTCCCAGCGCCCCAGACGTCTCTCGTGGATCTCGGCAATCCGGGCGAGCAGCTCGACTCGCCTCTGCTGGTCATCGGCGTAGGCCGCCATCACCTCGTACACGTCGACCAAGAGCTCGTACTCGGCAGCCTCCTCGTAGATTGGCTCGAGAACGTGGGCCGCCAGCACTGGCTCGCCTTCGCCGTGCAGCAGCCCGCTCAGCGCGGCAATGGTCGGATCGTGCTGTGGATCGAGAGTCAGGGCTTCGCGATAGGCATCGATGGCCCGCGCCAAATCGTGGAGCTCTTTTTCCCAGAGCTGGCCGATACGGTGCTTGAAGGCCACCGTTTCCGCCGTCGAATCGGACAGCTCGACCTCCCGTTCCAGTACCTGCAGAAGATCGTACCAGCGACTGGCTTGTCCGTAGAGACGATCGAGCGCCTGGATAGCGCTCAGCTCGTCGGCATCGATGTCGAGTATCGACTGATAGGTCTCGATCGCCGCACCAGTGTTGCCGAGCTCGCGGTCGTAGACCTGGCCGAGCACGAAAAGCATCTGCTTCTTGTCGTCAGGCGATTCGGCAAGCTCGGCCTTCTTGGCATAGATATCCTTGAGCTGCTCCCAGCGCTCCAGACGAATGTACAACCTCTCCAGCGAGTCCATCGAGTAGGCATCGATCTCGTCGA
>JAZDLZ010000033.1:0-13717 GCA_043801535.1 Pseudomonadota bacterium | reverse complement strand
ACCCCTGGCTCGGGCGGATGGATTGCTTCCACGAGTACTTCGTGCCGCCACATGTCGCCGAAGTCGTAGAGGTAGGAAAACCTGGCGCCTTTCCGGCGGGCAACGTCGGCAAGCTTCACCTCGTATTCGCTTCGAAGCTCGCCAGCGGCAAAGAAGTCTGCCAATTCGTCGCACGGTTCAGTGTAACGGACGCGCTTGACGGTGAACTCGTGGGGGTGGTGATTCCCCCAGCCCATCGCGTCCTGGATGACGAAATGGAGGCGGCGGAGCGTGTAGTCACCCGGAACCTCGATACCCCGCCAAATCCCGAGGTGTGAGAGGAGGCAAACCTTGAGGCGATAGATTCTTGCGGACGGTGAAAGTCTGGTGGTGGTCATCGATTTCGCTACTCTTCGGTCAGTTCATCTTGCCAGTCGCAGGCAGCAGCGCTTTGAGGCTTTTGCTCCAGGTGTCGAGCGCTGCGCGCATCCGCTTGGCGAAGGCTTCGAGCTCTGCCTCGGGTCCCTCTTCATCGTTTCTTCGTTTTGGGCTGTCCCACTGTCTTGGGAGATTGATTCCCTGCCAGGCGGAGAGCTGTACGCCGAGGAGCCATTGCTCTCCGAGCGGGCCGCAGCGAGTGCGTGCCTCGGGCTCTCCGCGCCAGCACAGAACTGCCATGATGCCGTCTTGTTCTTCGCGGTTGGCTACCGGAAGCACGGTCTCCAGCTTGCCCATGATGTCGTTTACCCACGTCCGCCACGTCTCGGAGCCTGGCAGCAGCAGGGGTTTCTCCTGTGCCAGCCAGCCTTGGAGCTCGATATCGACACGCAGCATCGGTCGCCTTGTTACCACGCCTCGTGCTTCTTCGCGGCCGAGAAGCTCGGTGAGCACGTCCTCCTCGACAGTCTCGGCGCGGGCAGAGTCGATCGCATGCCATTTCCAGCGGAGCTGCATGGAGGCGGCGAACGGCTTGGCGGCGAGCGGGGCGAACTTGCCCACCGTGACCGAGAATGAGCGGCTCATTGCCGCGAGATCGATTGTCTCCTCGGGTGGCAGCGGGCCAACCAGGCCTGCGGTGCGCAGCGCCTGGCTCCATGCAGTGCGGAATGCGTCGTAGTTCATGCCCTTCCCCTTTCTTCCAGACGGTTGACCAGTTTGGTGAGGCTTGCCTGCCAGCGCGCCTCGATCACGGATAGACATTCCAGGCTTCGACGTCGACGCAAGCGTGCAGGCAGGTGCCGTGGAACGATCCGCGCATGGATACCGCCGCGAGCTCGACGAGGATTCGCTTGCTCCCGGGATTCTCCTCGACGATGCGTGGTTTGCGGTGCCTTTCGTACCAGTGGCGTGGCTCGGCGAGGTCTGAGTCGAGCTAGCTTCGGTCGGGGCATGCGCTCCGGCCATCGGTGGCGCCATTGCACTTGCGGGCTCCTGCTCTGGATCTTGCCTACTCTACTCTCAGGCAGCCACCACATCTACGGCTAGCAAGGCACCAGAGTGCGCATCTCCGTTCCCGTTCACGGCCATACAGCACTCAAGACAGGCCTGCTGCGGCACCTCCTCAAGCTGGCCTGTCACGCGCATCACTGTTGACCCGACCCAGATGGGTGGGGTGCCTTGCATCCGCGGCCTGCGCATCCCGGTCGCCACGGTTGTGGGGATGGTCGCGGACGGGATGTCGGGAAAGGAGATCCTGGAGGCATTCCCTGACCTTCAACCCGAGGACGTCCGCGAATCCCTACGATTCGCCGCTATGGCAGTGCAGGAACGTGAGCTTCCGCTGGTACACGACGCGTGAGGTTCCTCGTCGACAACGCGCTCTCCCCGCGTCTCTCACGCGGACTCTGCGACGCCGGTCACGACGCAGTCCACGTTCGCGACTATGGCCTTGAGTCGGCGTCTGACCCAGAGATCTTCAGGCGAGCGGCCGACGAAGGACGCATTAGAGTGCGCACGCTACCCATCGGCGGGTAGTCGGGCCGTCGGCCTACGGAGCAGGTATCGCAGCCAGAGACGGAGCATTCGAGCCGATGCACTATGATTGCCGGTCCTTGGCGTTGGGGGCAATGCGTGCAAAGATTGGGGAAGTGCCATGACTCGTGATGATCTGCTCTCCCGCATCTCCGTCGACCCGGCGGTCTGCTTTGGCAGGCCGTGCGTCCGAGGCCATCGAATCTGGGTCTCGCTAGTCCCGGACATGCTGGCTGACGGCGTGCCTGTCGACGAGCTCTTGCGGGACTTCCCGGGACTGGTAGAGGAAGACATCCGCGCTTGCATCGCATACGGTGCCGAGATGGCCCGCGAACGGTTCGTCGATATCCCGATCGACAGGGCGTCGTGAGGATCAAGCTCGACGAGAACCTCGGCCAGCGAGGTGCAGTGGCACTCCGCGCTGCCGGGCATGATGTGGCAACGGTTGCCGAAGAGGGACTGGGCGCCGCGACTGACTCGGCGCTGATCGAAGTGTGCCTGGCAGAAGGGCGATGCCTTGTCACGCTGGACCTCGACTTTGCGAACCCGCTGCGCTTCCCACCAGAGCGATACCCGGGTATTGCAGTCCTGCGGCTGGCCGATCGTGGTTCCAGGCGACTGTTGGACGTGCTGATTCGCACGTTCGTCGCGGCTCTGGAGAAGGAAAGGATCGCCGGTCGGCTCTGGATCGTCGAGCCGGGTCGGATTCGTGCCCATCATTCGGACGAGGACGGCTCAGCAGAATAGACGCGGCTCCCGCCTCACTGCTCTTGTTTGCCGCGCCTCATCTTCTCGACGACGAGCTTCTTGGTCATTTCGGTCGCATCGGGAAAGAGGCTGTTCAGGTACACCACGAGAGCCATGGCCTCTCTGAGCTTGGCGTTGAAGATGGCGTTGATCTGGTAGTCGAAGTTCTTGCGGTCCTTGGCCAGGCTGTCCTTGACGTGGGATCCGTACGGGAAGCGCAGCACCAGGCGGTCAGTGCCGTGGCTGCGGCGGAGCACAAAGCCGTGCTGCGGGTTGTCCTTGAGGTGCTGGTGCAGTGCTTGGAGGAAGCGTCGCTGCTTGGGAGTGAGCATCGTGAGTGTCTGTGCCGGTGTGCCGGTGGCTGGCTGCGCCGCTGTGCCGGGGCAAAGGGGCGGACTTGAATTGCTGCGACGGGCTGCTGGTGTGCTGCTGGTCGACTATGCCGGTGACCAAGTGCTGACCTGCACAAGGGCACCGCTGTCTGCCTCGTCGGAGCGGTCAGGCCGTGAGGCGATGACGGCGTCTCCTTCTTGACGGAGATCGACAAGACCGGCGTGGCGCAGAAAGATGAGGGCGACGAACTTCGCCACGAGATCGAACCTCTTGTCCTCGGAAAGCGGAGGTAGGTTGCGCATGTCCACCACCGTGCCGGGGCGCAGGTGCGCAAGGACGTGTTCCTGTGCTGCATTCAGATCGAACCGGGCATTCCTGGAAAGCCACGTTGCCAGGGCCAGAGTGGACGGGTCGATGCTGCGGGTCTCGACGAGAAGGCCAGACAGGAAGTCTCCAGCCTCGCCGGCAACTGTGTCCGTCGGCAGTTCCTGCCATGCTTCGCGCCTTGGCCTGAGCGCGCGGAGGCGCTCACGCCTTTCCTTCTCGGCAGCGCGGCATTCTCTCATCCGCTCCGCGAAATACGTCGAGTCGCGCACAGCAGCTTGCTGCCACGGGATGCCGAGCTCGGCACAATATGCGCGCACGAGCTCGCGAAGGTGGATCACGGCGGCGTAGAGGTCTGTCGCCGCGCCGGTGATCCACGAGTAGGTGACAACATCAGAGTCGGTGGTCATTTCTTGAGTCGCAGAAGCGCGTTGTTCTGCGCGAGCTCTTCCGCTGGAACGTCCTTGATGCTGGCGAGGGCGCAGCGAATGAGCAGCGATCGGTTTGCCCAGCGCATTCCATTGGTCTTGAGCTTGTGGAGTTTGTCGTCGAGAGCCGCCAGCTCTGCCGACGGCAGCAGGACATTGACCCGCTGAAACCCGTCGCTGGCGTGGGCTTGGCTGGCGCTTGTCGAGAGAGTGCTGGCGAGCAAGTCGCCCTCGTCGGTGTCGTGTTGGGTTTGGTTGTATTGCTTCATCTTGTACCTCCGGCGATTCGTCGAGCGAGTGCCTGGTAGTCCTTGGCGCCCCGCGATTCGGGGGCGTATTCGTGGATTGTTCGACGGTGTTTGGGCGCCTCGCGTAGCCGTGCGCACTGCCTGATGGTCGGCAGGAGCTCCCTGCTCCATTGCTCGTTGAGGATGCGCAAGACCTCGTGCGACGCTGCCAATCGGCTGTGAAAGAACGTGGGCACGACGCCAGTAATGCTGACATCGTGTCCGAGCGAGCCGCGTACCGTGGCAATCGTCTTGCTGATACTCTCCAGCCCGGTGAGCGCCAGGTAGTCCATCGAGACCGGCACCAGAACCTCGGTGGCGACGGAAAGGGCGTTGTACGTGAGCACGCTCAGGCTCGGCGCACAGTCCAGGATGAGGAAGTCATAGTTGTTCAGCACTGGCTGGAGCTTGCTGCGCAGGATCAGCTCGCGTCCTGGCTGTGCAGTGATCGCCAGTTCGGCAGCGAAGAGATTCTTGCTCGCGGCGACAAGGTCAAGCCAAGGCCTGACGCTTTTGATGCAGTCGGCGGCTTGCGCACCCGTGGCGAGGAGATGGTATGCGCTTTTTTCATGCTTGCCGTCGAGGTATTGCGTGGCGTTGCCCTGCGGGTCGAGGTCGACAAGCAGCACCTTGCTGCCCTGGATCGCGAGCGCATGAGCCAGGTTGACGGCGGTCGTGGTCTTGCCTACTCCGCCTTTTTCGCTGGCAATAGCGATGATCCTGGTGTTCTTCGTCATGGTTGCGCAGGTATCCCCGTAGGGTGGGACATGGCTGCGCTGCGATTCCGCAGCACACCTGTGTCCCTGTGTGAGTGGAAAGGTAGAGGAGGTATTTAAGCTTTGCGGTGGCGGGCCGCTCTACGCGATGCCAGCGCCTGCCTTGCGATGCACGGTCGTCGTGCGCAACGCCTCCATGTCAGCGTCGGTCGGGTCCCCACTGGCTGATGTGCTCCAGGCGGCGAAGCAAGTCGGTGTCGGAATCAGCCGCGCCGAAGAGGGCTGGCCAGATGTCCGGCTTCATGACGAGTTGGCGAAGTCTACTTCTGTGAAATCATCCTGTCGTAGTCCGCGTGAGACCCTATCCAGAACCAGACAATCTCCTCACCGTCGCGAACTCCCAGGGCGCGATAACCCATGGTGATCCTCGCCGAATAGATCGGTCTTGTTGGGTGGACACGCTTGAATTGCAGTCCCGCGTGGCCGGGGTTCTCTTGAAACAGCTTGTACGCCTCCATTGCATGACGCCGGACGTGGTCCGGCAGTCTGGAGAATGCCTCGCGGAATCTCTGGTTGACGTGAGACTTCACAGTCTGCTCGGATCCAATTCCTCGGTTCGACCTTCGCGACGATCGCGGAGTGCTTCGTCGGCGAGGACCGAAAGCTGGTCTTGCGAGTCGGCGAGTGTCTGCCTCCACTGCCGCTCGGATGCAATCTCCACGAGGATCCACTGGCCCAGTGCATCTTGTTCCTCTCCGGTGAGGCGGGCCGCTTCGTCGAAGGCCTTCTCCAGCAGTTTCGTCATTCGTCAACCTCTCACTAAAAGTCTACCGCTGATCACCTACCGAGACCAGATGCGTCGCCAGACAGGAACTGACGCCGCCTACAGTCACCTCGGCGTCATTCGCGAGAGTCCTCGCAGTCGAGGCCGAGAAGGAGGGTCCTTGTTGCTAGGCCGTCGCTCGCCGCTCTTGTCTCCCTGTGCTCGTTCGCGATCAGCTTCAGCGTATTGCGATAGTGACAGCCCCATCCCCGCGACCATCGGCGATCCCGGCAGCGCTGGCAACCCCTCTCACGTCTTGTTCTTCGTCGTGTTGCCCCTCACCGAGTATGTAATCCGCAGCTCGCTGGGCCTGACCTGCTGCGGTAACGAGCAGCCTGGGGTCGTTTGAGAGCCGGTCGATCCATGCTTTGATATAGGCTGCGCTGTTCTCCAGCGTCGTGGCAGCGATCCCACTGCGCGCGCACAGGAAGGCACAGCCAATTTCGGCGATGAGCTCCTCTCTGCTGTAGGCGTGACTGCCGAAGGCGTGCATTTCGGCGACGCCAGGTCGTGCAAGGCGCGAGCGGTGGCCGGTGGCGTGCGCCAATTCATGAAATAGCGTGGCGTAGTATTCGTCGCCAACATCGAAGGACTCGCGGTCGGGCATGCAGACTGTGTCATCTCTGGGGCGGTACGAAGGCTGCTGGCCGCCGTGGTGGATCTTCGGCGGCGAAGGCATGGCGGCAATGATTGCCTCTGCCCGCTCGACTGGCTTGAACGTCTCTCCGGTGGGCTTCGGAATCTCGATGCCCTCGACCTGCTCGGCGTTGAAGACGGCGTAGTAGCGTAGCACCGGGGCCCGCCTCGCCGTCGACATCTTGTCGTCTTCTGCGTGTCTGGTCCCACGCTCGGGTTCCTTCCAGAACACGACAGGCATTCCGCGCTCGCCTGGCCTGACACTCCCTCCGAGCGTATTCGCCTGTTTCAAGGTAAGCCAGTACGGCGACTTGAACCTCGTGCAGGCCAACAGCAGGCTATTGATCCCCCGATACGGCTTGTCAGTCACAAGGTTTCTAGGCAGATCCACCCGCCAGGATTGCCTCCAGGGGACCACACCTTGTTTGAGCAGCTCGACGATCCTGCCTGTCACCACGTCGTAGACACTCCACCCGATCACATGGCATCACCTCCAGCCTTCGCAGCCTGCCTCTTCGCTCTGTCGGGCTTCGCACCGCTGCCCGGGTCGAGCTCGTCATCGCAGCGAACGCAGAGCTTGTCCTTCAAGATCCCGCTGACGCCGACGAGTAGGCGGCGAATCTCCTTGGTCTCAGGCTCGACGCGATTCGTCTTACACGAGCCGGCGAGGATCCGCTCTCCTCTCGCCTCGATGGTGAGTGCCTCGACCGACGGTCTTGCTGCCGACAGGGACACCACTCTGCCCGGCTGGCTCGCTTCGATCCGCAGAATGCGATCGTCGTATTCGCGAATCAAGAAAGCGAAGGCAGCGTCGATTTCCGCGAGAGTCATCCTCTCACCCTTCCTCATTTCCCAGTAGATCGTGTAGCCCACTGGGCATCACCCCCCCTCGACGGTCGGCTCTTCTCCAGACTCAGTGATAGAACTCGTGTATGGCAAATCCTCCAGGTACGTCCACTGCGTCTCCACCCTGCATTTGGGGATGAGCTCCCGTATCTTTCTCGTGATACGGGCGTGCGCTTCGCTTTCACTCTCGCCACCGCAGAGACTGCCCTCACCCCAGACCGTGATCTGGTCATCGAACAATGCCCAATTCTCGACCGCCCACTCATCGGCGAACGCCTCTTCGACCTTCGCGGCATCGTCCTTCGTGGCCTCGCGATCGAGGCTGACGAACGTCTCATTTCGGTACCATCTGCTCATCTTGCTCCACCTCCGCTATGCCGCAGCCTCGGCCGCGAGCTCCTGCTCCACGTCGTTCAGGAGAACGAGAACCTGCTTGACCTCCTTCTTGAAGGCTTCCTCGTTGCCGAGCACATGGCGACCGTTGGCAGACCAGCTCTGGAACACCAGCTTGCTGGCCAGACCCAGCGTCGGCTTCGGCACATTGAGCTTTCCTGCCGCCGACTTCGGCGGTGTTCTACCGCCAGTCGCCGTCTGCCCGGGCGGCGTTTCGCTCTGCGCTGCCTTGATCCTGTCAATGTATTGCGATGCGGTCCACGAGTCGGTTTCTCCTCGCAGAATCTCCGTTGGCACGTCGGTGTGCAGCTCTCGATGGATTGCTGCGATGCACTTGATTTGTTTTTCGGTGATTTTTGGCTTGCTTGCCATTGTTCGATACCTCCGAGGTGCCTCAGCTTCGGTGAGGCCACCTCCCATGCATGAGAGGTGGCCGTCCTCGACGGCAGGGTCTGCGGAAGCGAGTGGCTCGGTATTCGGCGGCTCTGTTGCAGGGTGACGCTGGATCGCCGCATCTGCGATGCGGTCGAGCTTCTCTCGTCTTGCTGGAGTTCAGGGCTCGTCGACCAAGAGTATGCCGGTCAGTATGGATTCGATAGCATCCGCTGGAGCACACCCCCGCGACTCGCTTGACAGCCACCACGGTTTGCTTCTCTGAGTCGGAAATCGCTCGAGACGACCTTCATGGCAACTGGCGAGGTAACGATGAAGGGTGTCGAATGGCTAGACGACCATTTTGGAAACTCCGAGGAGGAAGAACTAGCCGAAGAGGAGGTTGAGCAGGACGACGAGGAGCAGCAAGGCGATTCGGGGCAAGAGCAGCAGCAGGAGAAGGATGGGCTTGGTGGTGGCGAAGAGATCGTCGACGAAGAGCAGCATGCTGCCCAGGTCGAGTCGCAGCCTGTCGAGCCAGCCTCGGACGTGAAGGACGGCAGCAAGGATGACGACGACGAGTCGTTCGACCTCGGCGAGTGGCTGGGCGATAGGTTCACCAAGGGGATGGATTGGTTGGTCGACAAGGGCGCGGAGATTGCCTTGGGGCATGTCATGGATCCCGAAGGTCCATTCGCGGAGAGGCATTCCGGGTCACCGAGGTACTCGTCGGGGTCTGCCACAGAAGACGATTCAGCGGCTGAGACGCTGGAATCGGATGCGTCGTCGATAGACGTACCGACGGAGGAGGAGACTTCGCTCGACGCCGAGGACTCGCTCGCCGAGGATGCAGCACTGCCGGACTTCGCAGAGGAGAGCCAGCCCGACGACAACCTCGCCGAGGATGCAGGCGATGGCGGGCCTACCGACGACGCTATCGGCGATCCGTCCGATGAAGCGTGGCCAGGAGTGTCGTGGGAGCAAGACGACGCCGACGAGGAAGAAGACGAGGGCGAAGAGGAGAGAGAAGACGAGGCAGAGGACTGACCCGCAGTGGGCCAGCCCCAGCGAGTGTCTATTCGCCGTCGAGAAAACGGCAGAGAGGAGAATCACAATGAGTTCTTCAAGAGTGGCTCACAGCAACTTGGTGCCCCCTGGCTGGTATCCCGCCAGGCTTGTTTCTGTCGAGGAAGCTCAGACCAGGCGCGGGGATAGTTCCTGGAAACTGCGCTTTGTGATCGAGGAAGGCGACCAAGAGGGGCGCAGCGTCTATGACACCGTGTTTTTCACTCCAGCCGCCATGAAGCGGGCCAAGTGCCTGCTTTCCGCCCTTGGCATGGATGAGGGCACAGACTTGAACGAGGCACCGTTCGAGATGGAAGGCAGGCGGTGCATGATCAGCCTTTCCATCAAAGGCTACGTCGACGGCGAGGGACAACAGAAGCACCGCCGGAATGCCATTGGCTTCTTTGGCTTCCGCCCCGCAGCATCAGCTCAGCCCGCCGCCGGCAACAACGACGCCTTCGACGACGTTGTCTTCGACGACGGCTCCGCCGGCGACGGACTGAGTACCACCACGACCGCCCTGGCGCGCGTTGGACGCGACGATGTCCCGTTCTAGGTCCCGGGGATGTCTTGCCGACGGCGTCGCCAGCAAGTCGCCTGGGGGTAGACACTAGTTGGTACAGGCTAGTTGGCAGAAGCGACAACGATAGAAGAGTTGGCAGGAGAGAGGACTAACAGAGGACGAGGAAAGCAGAGACCAAGACGAGGCAGCAGGAGCAGGAGATGCGCAGGATCGACGAGCAACATTGCGGCGGTAATGAAGAAGGCCCGGCAGGTGCCACCGCCCGTGGGTCGGCGTGCGCGTTTGAGGGTGCGCTGCGGGCGCTGGTGCGCGAGGAGGTTGCCCAGGCGCTGGTGCAGGCCGTGCGAGAGGCGGTTGCGCTGGAGATTGCCCGAGAGATAAGGCCGCTGGTTGAACGGATACGTGCCTGGCGTCAATTACATATTCCCCTCAGCGACAATTACATTTCCCGATTGTTGCCCCAGGTTCCTGTTGGTCCTTCTCCTCCATAAAGCACTTGGCTTGTCATTCGTCAGCCGCTTGATGTGATTCCTGCTTCCCTCTGGGTTTAACTTTGGCTTCACCTCCTCTTTGCGGTGTTGGTTGGATTGGTTCGAGCGCAACCGGGAGGGGGTACGTGATGACATGGCCTGGTAGTCTGTCTTGTCTCATCCATCGACGGATTCCAGCCACCAGTCTTGGCGCCTTCCGTCGGATGGGTTGTTCTCGGACGCCCGCTTCCTGCCGCCTCAAATGGCTCCCCACACGGACCGCATAAGATGACCAGACCAGGCCTTCCCCAGACCTTGGCTGCGCAGCCCGGACACATGTACGTGACCTTTTTGCGTGACTTGCCGACGCCGCCTTCACCGTCTGGTTCGGGAATACACTGCCACGGCAGCAATATGTCGACTGGCATCCGACGGAATGCATGCGCAAAGATGCCGTCCTCGTCGAGATAATGCGCCATGTGCTGGCCAACCTTTCTTCCCCCTGGTTTTCCCGTGTCACTCGGTATCAGACCGAGCGCTTCCATCTCCTCCGCCCATTCGGCATTGTGGTACCCGATTCGCGATGGGGTGCCGTGTTCTTGTTGCCAGAGGTGCACCATCTCATGCACGAGCGTCGATGACACTTCGACGGGGTCGAGCGTTTTGAGATACGACGGATTGAGACTGATCTCGTGCGTAACTGAGCGACCGTTGTCCCACCGTTCCGGGGCGAAGAATCCAAGCGAACGGGCTCGCCGAGAAAAATTCAGGATCACCGGTGGTAGTACTCCGCCGAATAGTTCTCGGTTGAAGTAGTCGTACATCGCCTGATACGCGCTGAACTGCTGGGGGGTCGGTGCGTCGGTGGACGTGGTCTTCATGGTTGGCTCTCTTGATGCTGTTTCGTACGAAACAGCATCCCGTGTTTTCCCGTTGCGTACCTTTCTCTTGCCTGGACGTGTACACGCCAGCGCTACCACCGAGTGGTCTCTGTCCAAGTCTGGTCTCGACCAACCGCGCTGCTTGCCGACGGCGGAATGGCAAGGTCTTGCCATTGCCACCAAGTGGCGCCGACCGGCGGGATGAGACCCTCTTTGATGCGACTTCATTTGCTCTTGTTCTTCGATGGCGTCGAATTCTTGTCCGGATCCCTCTCTCTAATCTCCTTGAGCGCCGCCTCGGCGTCGTCGGCGCGTTTGCTCTTGCCGGTCATCTCGAGGATCACGGCATGATGAATCAGCCGGTCGATAGCCGCCGCCGTGGTCATTGGATCCTTGAAGATCCGGCTCCACTCGCTGAATACCAGGTTGCTGGTGATGATGACGCTTTTGCGCTCATACCTCTCGGCAAGGAAGGTGAATAGCACCTCCATCTCGTCGCGGTTCTGCTGGACATAACCGATGTCGTCGAGAATCACGGCGTCGAATCCGTCGAGCACACCAAGCTCTCGCTCGAGGGTTAGATCGCGTTTGGCTACAAGCAGACGCTGCACTAGTGCGTATGTCGGAGTGAAGAACACTCGGTAACCATGCCTGATAAGCTCATGGCCGATCGCGCAGGCGACGTGCGTTTTGCCGCGTCCAGGAAGCCCGAAAATGAGCACGTTGTCGCCGCGCACGAGGAAGCTACCCTCGCACAGATTCGGCAGCACCTTCGTCACCGTTGCTGGCAGCCGCTTGCGATCAAGAGTCGCCAAGGTTTTCTCCGATGGTAGTCCGGAGCTTCGTTGATTGCGTTCGATGCGTCGTCGGAGCCGTTCCTCCACCTCGAGCGTCATCAGGTGGTGCAGGTACTGCCAGAAACCCCATCCCTCGCGCTCGGCTTTCTCGGTTACTTCCTCGACGTGCCGTGCCACCGTAGACAGTTTCAGAATTTTCAGAAGAAGCAAGGTAGCTACCAGCGACGATGGGGTCGTCGCTGCTACCGTCGTGTCCGTCGCATTCATAGTACTGCCGCCTCCTCGAGTAGTGTGTCGTAGCTGCGCAGATCGACATCAGGCACGACCATCGCAGGTACGACAGGTTTTGTTTCGCCGATAACAATCGCCTTGACCGCATCACTCGTGACCGGCACTCCGGTTGCGAGCAGATGCACGAGCGCAGCCTCGACCGATGCCTCCATCGTGCTCGCGGCTACGTGAAGAATGCGCAGATACTCCAGGTCGCCCTTTGTCCCCTGATGCGGCGTCTGGATGGAGTCATACGTCTGCCGAAACACCAGCGACGGAAACATTTCCTCTCGGTAGACATAGCGGGCGAACGCCCCCGGCTTACGCACCAACGACCAGATTACATGCCGGTAGTCAATGCGCTGACGGAATCGCCCACGTAGCCGCTCACAGGAAAGCTCGACCTTCTCGCCATAACGGGCTTCGATGCGGTCATCGTAGATTCGAATTTTCAGCTCCTCGCCGATCAACCGCGATGGCACCGAGTACGCACAGTGCTTCACCCGAATTGTTCCTCGCTCGCTAACCCGAACTGTCTCCTCGGTGTATTCAGGTAGGCTGGCTACGTCGAGCTCACGCATTGCAGCTAGCTCCTCGGCCACGCGTTTGCCGCGCTCCGCGTTCGCCTTCCGCTGAACCTCGTCGATGAATGCCTGCCATCCTTCGACGTTCTCGAAGTCCCGGCTCCCTCGCAGTAGCAGCGCTTGCTCCAACCGTCGCTTCACTGCGCCGTTGCTCGCTTCTACATCGCCATTCTGTTCCTTGGCGTTTATCTCCGTCGTGCGTGGCGTCATCCCAAAGTGACGCATGATTGCCAGGTATTCTTCGTTGAATGGTCGATGCCTTCCCTCTGGCACGACGCTCTTGCCGTCCGGAATCCTGTGCGTTGCCGCTGTCGAATTGTCGGTCTGGTGGTACTTCGGCACTCGTCCAAGCTGGAATAGCGCCCGCTGTACTCCCTTCCGCAACGCCGCGATAGACTCCGACAGACACACCGTCGCCCACTGCCAATTCGAAAACGGCAGCACGAATACGCACAGTAGGTGGATGAATAGCTGCCCCGCGATCGTGATCGCTAGCTCCGGCGTCCTCGTGAAGTCGGTCTGCGCGGCTTCGCCTGGACGGTGTTCCTGTGCAAGTACGACTTCCTTCTCGGGTCCGTGCGCTGCTCGCCACTCCCGAACGCGCCGTTGAAGCGTACGCAGCTCACCAGGCTCATGTCGGCCAGGGTGACGCTCGCACAGCACCTCGAACACCGTCTTGGCTTCCAAGCTCGGCGTCTCCAAAAGGAGAGCTTCTGCTTCGGCCCAGTCCTCGGCGAACGGATCCTCTCGTGTTCGCCAATCATGAGGAACTGAAACCTCGGATGGCAGCCGTCCAGCCCGCTCGTATTTCCACGCCGTCTTGGGATCCATGCCGGCCTTCATGGCGGCCAGGCCCTTCATTCCGTGCTTCGTCAATTCTTCCATCAATTTCCTCACTTGCGCATCGTTGACCGGCCTCATGTCTCAGGATCATTGCTCCTCGGCTAGGGAGCCAAGTTTCTGGGATTTGGCGATGCGGCCGGTCCTAACGCGCTAGATCGGGAGATGTAATTGTCGTTCTACGGGAGATGTGATTGTCGCCGGGCATGCCTATGACAGACGAGGAAATGTGCTCATCGCGATTGTCGGCTTGGGCCAAGGAAGAAGGGCCTTGTGGAGCTGCCAGGGGTCTGCTATGAGTGAACTGATTCGTATCCCAAGGTCTTGTGTGAAGGAAATGACTATGAGTCACGTGGAAAAGCGGTTGGTGAGTTTGCTCTCCGTGTTCGCAATGGCAGTCCTGTTTGGCACTTCGGCGAGTGCCCAGACATC
>JAZDLZ010001100.1:0-5306 GCA_043801535.1 Pseudomonadota bacterium | reverse complement strand
ACGACGATGCCGCCGCCGCGATCATCGCCATTGCCACCGCAATTGCCGCCGTCGCCACCGCCGCGACGCCGAGAGATGCAGCGCCTGGCTGGCTCTTCCTTCCTGGGACGCCAGCCATTGTGCAGCCTCCGCTGTTTTCCTCGTAGAGGGCTGGACTGCTTCCTCCGTCTGGCGGGTCGCCGGAACCGGGATTCGACGAACATGCCAATGGATGCTCGAGAAACCACTCGAGAATCCTGGGCGCCGTCTCGCGTAGCTGAGGCGAGATGCTGTGGTGTGCTCCGGGTCGGGCATCCCAGACGTACTCGTGACCACAGCTGTCGTAGAGGTCGCGTAACCAGGTGGCGTTCTCGAACCACTCGTCTCGCTCTCCGATGAGGAAATACGCCGGAATCTTGCAGGCCGGACACGTCTTCAGGAATGGCTGCCCGCCACTCGCGTAGCTCACTGCCGCAAAACGGCCGGCGTTGGCGATCGCATAGAAGCCAAGATAGAAGGAGCCACCCGAACGTCCGGCCAGGTACATTCGAGACCGGTCGACGTTGTACTCCTGCTCGACTCGATCGATCTGCCGTCCCAACCACTCCGGGTTGTGGGGGCCCGATGCTAGCCCTCGATACCAGCGCGACCAGCGCCCATTGCACCCTTCCTCCTCGGGACACTTGGGCGCAAAGAGAAGGAAACCAGCTTCCTCGCAGTACGGCTTCCATAGCCAATAGAGATCGCCAGCTCTTCCCTCGTCGCCGTGAAGGACGACGAGGAGAGGCATCGGCTTGGCCGAGGAATAGCCGGGCGGCGCCAGCATGATACAGCCCGGGCAAGGCCAATCGTCTCGCTGACCGAGCGGTCCGCCTTGACCACCCGAACCTTCCGCCAGTGCCTGTGGCTCGCCGGCCAAGAGCAGCGTTGACAGAACCAGCAGCGCCAGTGTGGAGAACCCGCGTTCACCTTGGCAGAACACCCTGCTCCTCGCACCGTTTGTCCGCCGATATCTCACGCCTTCCAGCATTGCCAACCTCCCCGACGACTCACTCCCAGTGCAAGTGCAAGGCCGGGACCACGAGCGGGGCTCCGAGTCCCGGCAATCCGAGCAGGTGAGCGCCGCGACTCGCTCCGCGCGGCGAAGCCGCACTGCGCTCGTGGTTGTCACATCACTATCGCTGTTTTGGGGAGAGCCCTCTTGCCTTGCCGTCTCCTTGACGTACAGTGCGCAGGGTGAGAACGAGGCATTTCGCTCTCTTGGCAAGCACGAGCTCGACTGCGCCAGATGCGCCTACTGCGCCCGCAACTACTGCTACGCCCGCTGCAACTACGGCAACTGTAGCGACTTTGGCGACTTTGGCGACGGCACTCGTCACTCTGACGGCCGCGGCGCCTGGCGCGCAAGCGCGCAAAAAGCCAGACCCGCAGCAGCACGAGGTCGGCGCATCGCTCGACGTCTTGCCCAGCAACGTCTGGACACAATCGACCCTCGACTTGCAGTACACCTGGACACCGGCATTCCTCGACCGGAACGACGAGGTCGTGCCCGCTCTACGGCGCTTCGTGAGGCAGCCCGACTCCCTGTGGGCACGAATACACTACGACAGCATCACGTTGGAATCGCACACCGCTCTCCACGGTGGAGGAATCCTTTCCCTTCTCGACCGCCGCCTGTTCGCATCCGGCGAGGTCGGCCTCCGCTGGGATGCCCTCGATCGCAACTTCGAAAACGACTACCTGAGCATCCCCGTGTCGGTGGAGCTCGGTGGGCGGCCATTCCCCATCCTCTCTTTCGGCATCACTGGCCGGATTCGACCCGCCATCTACACCATCCAGAGCGACACCGGGGCGACCATACCCGCAAGTCGGCGTGGAAACGAAAAAGAAGCCGGCATCACCATCACCGTGGCCACGCCTGGCGACCGATTCTACGCCACCCTGTCGGCATGCTATCGGCTCACCAACTGGGACTACTACGGCTTCCATCCGGGAGAGATAGAGGCGACCGGACCAAATGCCGATCTACTGCTGAGCCTCCAAGTCTCGCCGACGACTTCCTGGCAGCTCCAGCTCGCAGGTCGTCACGAACACTGGGACAACAGGCGTGGCGGCGACCAGGGCTCGGACTACGTCGGACCACAAACGACAATCGACGCCGACGCGATCAGTGCCAGCTTCGGACTACTGTTCTGGTCGCGCGGTCGCTGGGGATTGCGCGCCGCCCTGGCTGGAGGCTACGAACGAATCCCGCCCATCTTCTACGCCAGAGACGTTCAAGTCCCCCGCCACCGTGGCTTCGTCGGACTACGACTCGGGCTGGTGTCGCGGTATTGATGGGGGAAACCGACGGCACACCTCAAGCACTCCCAAACCCGCTCGGTGTCTAATCGCCGGTGGCCAGAGTCTCGAAGCCAGTCGATCAGCGATCTGACCAGCCCTAGTCATGGAAGCTGCGAACAAGTCTCCTGCCCTCCGAATGAACGAGCACATTCAGCCTTCCTGGCATGATCACCCCCTCTCGACTCTTGTCACCCACCCGTAGTTTCGCCCACCCCGGAACGAATCGCCAACTCCTCCTCGATCCAATCAACCAAGTCTGGAAACGACAGCGGATCGGAGTACAGACGCCCGTTGACATACAGCGTTGGAGTACCCTCGACACCAGCCGATTCTCCTTCTGTCCGGTCTCGCTTCACTTGTTCGTGCACAGCCTCGCTCTGAAGATCGCTGCGAAACTTCTTCATGTCGAGACCCACTTCTTCGGCATATCGGTAGAGAGCGTCGTCGCTGTGTTTGCCCTGGTCGGCAAACAGCTTGCTGTGCATTTCGAAAAACCTGCCCTGCCGTTGAGCAGCAACCGCAGCCATTGCTGCTGGCAGCGACTCCGGATGTGACGAGAGCGGATAGTGCTTGTAGTAGACCACGAGGTCGGCTGGCATCTCGGCGAGAAGCTCGTCAAGCATCAGACTGAAGAGCCGGCAGTGATAGCAACCGTAGTCGAAGAACTCGACGAGAATCATGGGTGCGTCTGGCAATCCCTGAAACGGCGCACTTTCGAGGGCAAAACGAAAGACATGATTCTCAAGCCAGCGCTTTCCATGGAGCTCGACGATTTCCTCATCAGGTGTCCCATCGGTAATCCGGCGCGCTAGTGTTCTGGCAGCATAGCGAGCACGCGGGCAGCCCGGCGCGGCTGGCGCGAGGGCTCGCGCCAGTGACTGGGTTCCTTCGCACGGAGAACGAAGCCTGCCGAGGAGATCCTGATAGCGAGTCCTCTGCTCGCCATTGAGATTGGCAGCGCTTGGTGAATCGCTTGCCACCATGTCATTCGCCCCGGCTACGGATGACTCCTCGGATTCTGCGGAAAACGTCGTCTGGTCGAAATGCCGTGTTGCCGCTCCACTTCCTCCACATGAAGAACCCATAACGATTGCCCCAGAAAGGAACGGGATGACTACAAATCCCAGAGTCAACCTGCACAGTAGTGGCCGGCACATGGCTGTTTCTTGTAGACGACCGAGGTTTTCGTTGCAAGGCCAGTGAGGGATGGCCTACGCGCGTTCTGGCGCGCAAACGCTGGTGATTGTCAGCCAAGAGAAGGGTTTCCCTTGCAAGCTGAGCCAAACCTCTGCAAACCTCTCACCCGCAGATCCCTCACTGGGGTTGACATACTATGCAAGGCCAGCTAGACAAGGCCTTTGAATCCATCGTGCCCGCCGCAATGCTGAATGAGCGGGCTCCAAGAGAAGCGAGAAGCAAGGAGGAGCAAGTGAAGATCCTCGTCACCATCAAGCGGGTTCCCGACCCGGAGCAAAAACCCAAGTTCAAGGGAAACGGGCTGGATCTCTCTGGGGCTAACTGGGTAATCAACACCTTCGACGAATACGCAGTCGAGACTGCCCTGCGCCTGGTAGAAAATGCCGCCACTGGCGAGAGAGCCGGGCAAGTGGTTGTTGTGTCTATCGGACCGAAGGAATGCTCGCAACAGATCAGAACCGCCCTGGCGATGGGCGCCGATCGCGCCATCCTCATCGAAGCTGCCGACGACGCGCTCGACGCTGATTCGGTCGCCCGCGTGCTCAAGGCAGTGGTGGAGCGAGAGAAGCCAGACATGCTCTTGATGGGCAAGCAGACGGTCGACGGCGATACCAACCAAGTCGCACAGATGACCGCCGCCTTGCTCGGATGGCCGCAGGCAACCTGCGCCGCCACGATTGACCTAGCCCCGGACAGCAAGAGCGTCACGGTCGGTCGCGAAGTAGATTCGGGGGTGGAGACCAAGAAGGCCGCCCTACCAGGAGTCGTGACGGTGGATCTCCGCATCGTTAGCCCGAGCGCAGTCGTCAACCATCGGACGCCTGCCACGCACAAGTACGGCGACGGTCCGCGCTACGCGTCGGTGAAAGGAATCATGGCCGCCAAGCGCAAAGAGCTCAAGGAGATTTCGTTGGCCGACTTGGGAGTCTCACTGTCGCCGCGAGTGCGCTACACCACAGTTGCAGCTCCGCCAGCACGCAAGGCAGGCATTAAGGTGGCCGACGTTCCCGAGCTGCTCAAGCGCCTTCACGAAGAAGCCAAAGCTCTCTAGGCAGAGGGAGGAGCAGATACCATGGGTAATGTTCTGACGTTTTGTGAATTCACTGGTTCCTCGCTGCGAAGCTCGGCCCTCTCTACTCTGACGGCAGCACAGAAGCTTGCCCAGCTCCACGATGGGCAAGTCGTGGCACTCCTGGTCGGCAAGGGAGCTGCCGCGGCCGCCAATCACGCCAAGACTCTGGCGCCGAAGTGCATCGTTGTCGACGACCCCGAGCTCGAGAACTACCTGGCCGAAACCTACGCTCCCCTGCTGGCTCGCCTGGTCAAGGAGACCGCTGCCACTGCCATCGTTGCGGCAGCGAGCAGCACTGGAAAGGACGTTCTGCCACGGGCAGCCGCGCTCCTCGACGCTGGCATGGCGTCCGATATCATCGAGGTCGTTGCCAAGAACCAGTTCCGGCGTCCCATCGTCGCCGGCAATGCGATTGCCACCGTCGAGGTGTCCACCCCAGTCGTCGCGCTCACCGTGCGCCAGACCGCATTCCCGCCGGCCACGCCTCTTTCTACCGAGGGAGAAGTGCAGACCACGAGCGCCGGCCCAGTGTCGCGCTTGGGCGCGGAATTCATCGGCCTGCAGGTGTCGAAGAGCGAGCGTCCCGAGCTCGCCGACGCCAAAGTCGTCGTTTCCGGCGGCCGCGGGATGAAGAGCGCCGAGGGCTTCCGCGCCCTCGAGCAACTCGCCGATCTACTGGGTGCCGCGGTTGGCGCCTCGCGAGCAGCCACCGACG
>JAZDLZ010001082.1:0-9955 GCA_043801535.1 Pseudomonadota bacterium | reverse complement strand
GGACCAAAGACCGAGAACGGCCTGCGCTCCCTCGGGTGCCTTGTCATGTCCATCCGACCGAGACACGTCCACGTCGGGTATCGCTGACGCTCTGGTTTCGCCGCCATCGACGGGGACCAACGAGCAACGATCACACCCCTTACAGAGGTAGCTGTTGTCTTTGTGCCGAATACCCGATATTCATCGGGCAATGGACAGTGTGTCCTCAGGCCTGTACGACCGCGCCATCTTTCTGATGCTCGACGGGGCGCGCGCCGACGTATTCCATGACCTGCTTCGTTCTGGCTCCCTCCCGAACATCAGCCGGGTGGTGGTCGAGCGCGGTGCTGCTACCACTGCAACGACGGTGTTTCCGTCGGTGACAGGAGTCGCCTATGCCCCCTACCTGACCGGTTGTTTTCCGTGGCGTACCAATCTCCCCGGCGTCAAGTGGCTCGATCGCCACCTCTATGCGCATCGGGCGATGTCGGTCTCCCGCTTCCGCAACTACACCGGTCCGGGTCACTTCATGATGAACCGCGACTTGTCGAGGGACGTGACCACGTTGTTCGAGTTGTTGCACCCCTCCCTCAACATTTTGGGAACCATCAGCCGTGGTACTGGCGTCCGCCGGAACGCCTTTCTCTTGCGTCGGGTGCCATGGGCTCTGCGCTTCCTGATGACAGGCGATTGGGCTCCCATTGACGCACGGGCGAACAAACTACTTGTAAGGGCTGCGGCCCGGCGCCATCAACGCTTCATCTTTCACGTAAACCTTCAGGTTGACGAGCACTCCCACATCGACGGTCCTTTTTCTCCGCGGGTGTTTCAAGGCTACCGAGCTTTCGATCGAGCTGTCGGTGCGATGGCAGCGCGGCTTCGAGCTGCCGGACTTTTCGACCAGACCCTACTGACGGTCGGCTCGGATCACGGTCACAGCAGCGTCCACGAACACTTCGATCTCGAGCTCTTCTTTGAACGAAGGGGCATGAAGACCCTGTACTACCAGAATGCGCTGCGCCGTTGGTTCGACTGCGATGTGGCAGTGATGGTTGGTGGAATGGGGATGGGTCACGTCTATCTTCGAGGAGCAGGTTGGGACGTCGAAGAAGCTGGCGAGGAGCGACTGGCGCGTCTTCCCTGGGTTGTGAACGATCTTCTCGCCGAGGAAGCCGTCGATGTCGTTGCCTGGCAAACGGTCAGTGGGGCAGTCGCGGTTCGTTCCAAGAAAGGCTCGGCGCTGATTTCTCTGGGTGAGCAATGCGTAGGGTATCAGGTCGGCACAGCCGACCCGTTCGGCCATCCTCCCTTGCCAGCGACGATGAGCTATCGCGAAGCGCTCGAGTTGACCAAGGACTCCACCTACCCCGACGGCATCGTGCAGATCGCCCAGATATTCGCCTGCAGCCGAGCTGGCGACGTGATCGTCTCGGCAACCCCTGGTTTCGATCTGCGACTCCACGGCCTACGGCATCCATACCGCTCCGCTCACGGGTCTCTTCGCCGCGAGCATATGCTGGTCCCTCTGGCTATGAGTCACCCATTCCGCACCAACGCAGTGCGAACGGCGGATGTCTTCCCGACAATCCTTGGGCTGCTCGGCGAACGTTGGCCAGGCAACATCGACGGCAACTATCTCGCATCGGCCGCTGCCGAGCCAATGGCGGCTTTCCCCAAGACGACTTCTACTCGAGAGACGTCTCCTTCTGCCGTTTGAGGGCGCGCAGATCGTCGAGGCAGTGTTCGAGCTCTCCATTCGGTGGCAAGCCAGCAGCTTCGCAAGCCGTGAGGAATCGGTCGATTCGCTCGATGTCCTCATGGTTGCGACTGCGGAGCGTCTCGGTCATCTGCCGAAAGTGTTCGTAGAAATCGCGAAGCTCGTCGTGCTTGCGCAGTCGTCTGGTCTTGGGCAGCTTGCCCTCCCTGATGTCGTCGAAATAGGAACCCATCTTGTATAGCGGTCCGGCAACCCGGTGGGTGAGAACGACCAAATAGAGCATGAGGATTGCCATGATACCGAGCCCAACGATGAGCATGGTCAAGACCAGCTGACTGTCGGATTGGGACAGAGAGCTTGCGATCGCAGTCCTTACTCCGTCGCCAAGCCATGCCATGTCCGGACCGGTGGCTGTCTCGACAATCCTGGCGCTGGCGTAGCTTGCTTGATGCCAAATCAGATAGCCGAGCAGGCAGGCAATTGCCGCTGACACTGTCACAACCATCAGCACATAGCGAAGCTGCAGGCTCTTGTCCAAGAGATAGTTTCGCAAGCGCCGTCGGTGCCGTGCCGGCGGCGCGATGGCCACGCCAGGCGGAGGCACATCGCCTACCGACTCGTTTGCTCTGGACGGGCTAGCCAAGGCTCTCCTCCTTTGCCTTGATCAGGGCCTTCATGTCTTCCAGGGACATTGCTCCAGCAGCCGATTTTTCGGCTAGCCCAGCCTTTTCGGCGGTGCCTACTGCTTCGCGGAGGACCGCCACATCCACTTCCTGCCTTTTTCTGAGGGCGTCGTGCGCTTCGCGGAAGTGCTCGTAGAACCGAACTAGCTGATCGTTTCGGCGAAGACCAGACATCCGTTCGAAACGACCGATGCGGACTTTGTCGCAGTACAGCGCTACTCGATAGAGAGGACCTGCCACTCGGTGCGTCATCTTTATGCCAAAGGCAAACAAGCCAACGGTAATCGAGCTTCCAAGCACCAAGAGAATCACCGTCAATAGTCGTTGACGACTGGCAAGGTATTCCTCTTCGAGTTTTGGATGAACCAGGTAGGCCTGATTGGCGCGAACCTGCCGAATGCCCAGCCTGGTTGCCGACTGGGATTCCACCAAGACCCAGTAGCCGAGGCCGCTCATCAGGATGGCGCATATGGCAACCAATACAAGCGTGAATCGTAGTTGGTAGCGGGCGTTGATGAGGTAGTTCCGAACGTGGCGTCTTTCGTCGCTTGGATGCCGCATGCTATGGAATCCGTTGCTGGATGGCGGGGACGACTTGCCGGGCCACGACATCCTCAACCACGGCACCGATACAATCCCTCTTGGCTTCTTCGATTGCCTTGTCGGAGAACATGGTCTGAACTTGGCCTCCCCCCTTTAGAAAAGCGAACATACTCTTTTCGGGATAGGTTGCTACGTACAGCGAGATCTTGCACGAGACCTCGGCGGCACCACCCGAATGGCTGACTTCAATGCTAACTATTGAACCGTCAATGTAGAAGGCTGCAACCGTGCCCGTCTTGGCCAACTCCGCTTTCGACGGGGACCGGTTCTCGGGCCATTGAGTAACAAACGTAGGGCTTTTCGATGCTACCGTTTTCTGCGCTGCCTGCCGCATCTCCGCGAGCAATGGGGCGCCGCCCTTCTTGGTCGAATCTGCCATCGCCCCGATTTCGACGTAGACGCTGGCATTCGAACCGCCGCCGGCACGTCGCACCCCACGCAAGGCGCGCAGCGACTCGTAGGACTTCTTGGCTTGTCCGCGTACGAATTCGTCCGGATCGTACTTTGCCATCCGCGACAGCACGTCTAGAACCTTCTCGCGTTCTTCCGGTGCGACGTTCGCATCCACGATTTTTCCGAGGGCAGCAGCGGCAACGCCGCGTACGGTCTTATGTTCGTCGGCGAGTGCTGCGGTCAGCGCCGGAATCGCTCGACGATCTCCGATCCGGCCAAGGTTCAGCGCTGCTGACAATCGGATCTTGTAGTCCTTGTCGCTGCGAAGCTGTCTGGCCAACTCCTCGACGTTCTTCCCAGTAGCCGAATCGCCCCGGGCCTCGTGGTCGGCTTGCAGCATCATGACCAAGGCAAGCCCAAGGAAAAAAACGTTCGGCGCGCGCTTGCAGAATTGACGCCAAGATGCAAGGCAACGAGCATTTCGCCGGGGTTTTGCTCTACGGCTCGCAATTGTGCTCGAGCTCGCACATGCTGTTTTGCAGCGTAGCGAACCAGCCCAGATTGCTCCGTCTGGCAAAAGCTGCTCGTGGGAATCGCGGACTTCGAGTCCCAGCATCGCCGTTCCAGCGTTGCGCCTCACCCATGGCTCTGGTTGCACTCGCATGATCGTATGGCAAGCGTCTCACCCGGTCAACGCACGTTCTCACCGCGGCCCGTGGGCCGCGATCAAGTAACCAACGAGCGACGCAGCCAGCCGGGATGGATCGGTGGCGAGACTGTTCAAGTTATTTTGCGACGGCGACCAAGTAAAGGACTGGACGATTTTAAGTGAATGCCATTAGCTTAGGGAGCCCCGGCCTTGAATATGCCGATCACCTTGTTGAGGAACCCCTGCTCCTTGCTCGTGCAAGACGCGAGACTCTCGAGCTCGCCCTCGTCGAGCCAGCTACCGTTGCACCCGAAGCACCGCTCGATGGCGACGCCCTGGAAGTTGATCGTATCGAGATCCAGGCCGCACTTGGGGCAACGCATGAAGTGAAGCTGTTTGAGGCGCTGGCGCTCTTCCTCGAGGATCGCCCGCGCCTTCTCCACCGCCATCTTGCGTCGAGCCTCTGCATCTTGCCTGGCGAAATACTCCTGTTCGGAATCGCTCGGTTTGGAAATCATTAGCTCCCTCCTTCTTCGGTTGCACTTGTCAATACTAGATTGATGGTCGCGTCCGCCAAGCCACCACCCAGCCCCCCTCTTTGCCCACAGAGCAAGCGAAGCTACGGCTCTGGCTCCGGCTCCGGCTCCGGCTCCGGCTCCGACTCCGACTCTGGCGGCTTCTCTGGCAATCCGCTCGATTCGGACGTCGCGCCGCCCGGCGATGACTCTGGCACCTTCAGGCCGCCGCCTGCTGTTGCCGGAGCGTTCTCCGTGGCAGAGGAGGGAGAAGGCACCGTGCTTGCCGATCCCTGTTCTCGTCCACGTTCGTCCCGAGCATCGTCGCTCGAGCGCGACGATCCCAATTCGGAAACATAGTGGCGAGCAATAGCTGCTTTCGGACCATTCGGATGCTCGGCCAAATATTTTTGGTAGGCTTCGGCAGCCCGCTCTTTCGATCCTTGAAAGCGATAGGCCTCGGCAATGCCAATCAAGGCGTCACCGAAACGAGGGGAGATGCCGAGCGCCGCACGAAACTTGGCCTGAGCAGCTGCATACGAACCTGCATCGAGATGGCAAAAACCCATGCCGGTCAGAGCTTCGACGCCTCCTGGCCGTGAATCCAAGGCACGCTCGTAGCTCTTCATTGCCTCGGCGCAACGACCGTTCTCCGCAAGACTGTCACCTCTGCTCACCTGAATGTCGTAGGAATCGGTGCCTGGAACCTCGGCAACCGTTGCCCCCGCTGCTCCTGGTTGGCCCGGAGCAGCAACAGTAGTCGTTGTGGCGACAGTTGCGCTCGGAGCTCGGCCAGTGGCGACTGCCAGTTTGTCGGCAAGAGCCAACGCCCGAGCATGCCCTGGTTGTTCGGCAATGATTGACTCGATTTCCTTGCCAACAGCGTCATACTGCCGTGACTTGAATGCGCTCATCGCGCGACGGTAGTGAGCTCGCAGGTGCTCGTGCCCCGTCTCCTTCCGATAGCCATCCACCGCTGTCTGGAACGCGGTCTCGGCCTCCTTCAGCCGGCCATCGCGCAGCCGTAGCATGCCCCGAACGTAGGCCACCTCGTGGTGCTCGCCCGCCTTTTCCAGGATAGCGTCGATCTCCGCAGCTCGTCCTCCCTTCTGTCTCTGGACATCGGCAAGCGCAATCAAGGCGGAAGGCTCGGACGAGGCACGCGAAAGCGCGTCTTTGGCAAAACGCTCGGCTCGAGCCAGCTTGCGGTTCGTCTCGGCACGCAACTGCTGCGCCTGTCGAGCGTCGATAGCCTGGATGGCGGTCGCGTCCTCGGACAGATACTGCGCCCAGATTGACTCCGCAAGCGCAGCGCCGGCCAAAGCACGAGCGTCCTGCATGGGGTCGGCCGACCTGGCTTGCTCGAATGCCTGCTCGGCAGCAGCAAAGGAGGCATCGATGTCCTCGTAGAGCCGTTGCCAGCCCTGGGAGAGCGCCAGCTCACCCGGCGACATCGCCGTTGCATCGACCAGACCAGCAGGCGATACCGCAGCCTTGGCCTGAGCATCGAGGGAATGCGCCGCAATCACGCTCCGGTTCTTGGTCTTCCCAGAGAACAGGTACAGCACCACCGACACCAAGGCGAGCACACCGGCTCCAATCGCAACGGCTCGCCACGGCCATCGGGTTCGTACGCGACGCAGATCGTCCTCCACCGAGATGATCTCGGTCGGAGCCGCTTGCCAGACTGGCGCCGCCTGGGCTTGTTGTCGAGTTGCCAGCCCGTCTGATGAATCACATGCCTGAAGGTGAGCACGGGCACGCTCGACTGCCTGGCCTCCTTCTGCCCACAGTGGCTCGTTCGTTGGCACCGAGTGAATGGCGCCAACGGGTCCCGACTCTGCCGCCGAGGCATGGGCCAGAATGCTCGGTGCTCCAGTTACCCCCGGAGTCGAGCCAGGCGACGACGCCGAACCATGAGCGGGTCGAGCCGCGCTCACCCTGCCACTCATTGGCTGGGTTATCTTGCGCACCGAAGCCTGGGACTGGGAGCTCTGGGCAGCTCCTTCCTGAGCCTGCTCGACTACTTGAAACAAGGGCTCGAGCTCCGGAATATCGCCAAGCTTGGTGTAGGATCCTTCGCCAGAGGCAATCTCGCAGTGTCTGGATACTCTGCGTTCGACGATCCATTGGTGGAGAGTGGCGAGGTCGGCGAGCTGAAGGATCTCGCCGGATACGCAGCGTATCGTCCACGTCTGGCACGTCTGGCACGTCTGGCCGGTTTGGCTGGTCTGGCCGGCCTGGCCGGGCGCGGCCTGCGGCGGCGAAGTCCCGTCTGATGCTTCGGGTGCGGGGTCTGTCGCCAGTGTCTTCTGCACTCTGAACAAGTGACCACACGCAGTGCAGCGGACCGTGGCTCCGGATTCCGGCACCCTCGAATCATCGAGCTCGTACTCGGTCTGGCACTGCTCGCAACGAACGTCCATGTCTCTGCCTAGGCGTTGGAAGCATCGCCCTTCCAGGCAGCGCGGCGCGCACTGACTCGGACTGGGCGACACCAGTGGAGTCTATCGGTAGTTTCTGTAGAGCTCAATCGAGATAAAAAGCAACCGGAATTCTTATCCATCCTGGCGGTACCGAGAACGGGGAAGCTCGCGCCACCGCCTCGACTGCCGCCTCGTCGAGATCTCGCGAAGCACTCCTCAACACCGCGATTCCAGTCGACGATCCGTCTTTCTCGACATGGAACCGAACGACCACTGTACCTCCAATACCCCGGCGCCTCGCCTGTCTTGGATACCGCAGGTTCTGCTGCACTCTCGCCGTGATTGCCGCGGCCACACCGCCCTCCTCCTTGCTCGTTCCGAGATCGTCATTTCCGTCCCGAAACTTGCCATCAGTGTCGTTTTCGCCACCATTCGCGACTCCGTTCATCTTGCCTGTCGCGTCGTCCCCAGCTCCTCCAGCGGAGTTGTCATCTCTCGGATGCTGGTTGCTTGCTTCCGGTCGCGAGCTCCGTTCCTCGTCTGCTCTGTTGTCAGACTCTGGAGCCGCCGGGTTCGAGGTGGCGATTCCTGCAGCTCTCGAACCGGCCACAGCGGGATCCACGACATTCGGAGATGCCGCATTGGGGGAACGAGCGTTCGAGCGCATCGCGGACTTCACGGCTGCGGACTTCACGATCGCGGACTTCGCGATCGCGGACTTGATTGCCACGGGAACGATGAACCGATCCGCTGCGCTGTCGCCGCTTCTCGCGCTGCCAAGAGTATCGGAATGCCCTAGACGGTGCTGTCGTCTGTCGGCCCAGGATGTTGGGCCAGCCAGCGTCGCCAGGACGACGACCGCCGCTCCGTGAAGAACCGCCGAGATCGAGACTGCCGCGACAAGGTTTCGGCACCGACCATTTCTCGGGGCTCTTGCTTGACAGTTCGTGCTCGTGCTCGAAAACACTGGGCTTTCACCTCGGCCAAGGGCAGTGTTCGGGTGAGAGAGTGTAAAGCGAGTCTGACCGGTCCTAATCAGACGACGCCGGGCCACGGCGAATACAGTTGCGGTGGACGAGCTGGGGGAAGCACTCCTCGCGACATCACCAATACGATTTCCTCGACAGCAAAACCGAGCCCTAGCACGGCCAACATCGCTGTCGGAGCCGCGGTCGAAATCCTGCACGCTGCGGGGGCGTTGTCGCCGAGCGCCTTGGCGATCAGAATACCCAGATCGCTCACATCGAGGGCCAAGGCGGGTCCGACGAAGTCATCCTTTCTCGCGACGAAGCCGACCAGGCTGCCGCGTCGCCTGGCAACCAGGCAAACCGCTCGCTCTAGCTCTGGAATACGCTCGAGCCCGGTGAGCCGTCGATCGAGCGTCAGGACCTCGTCGGCGTCGCTACTACGATACGGCACCATCTCCAGGCCGCGGGCAGCGCCGAAGCGTGGCAAGGGACAGCACGGTCGCCGGACATGGGCTGCCACGTCAACGACTGCAAAGCCCTTGGTCGAACAGAGGGCAAAGGCACGGGTGTTCCAGGACGAGAGGAAAAGACGAATCGACGCACACCCCCAGCCTTCCGCTCGAGCGATGAGCTCGTCAAGCATGGAAGAGCCCACTCCTTTGCTTCCGATTCTGGCGGCGAACGGACCGATCGTTGCTGCCTCGCCGAGATGCCGAACAAAGCCAACACCTGTCAGACAACCACCCGTGGTGGCGACTAGCGCGCCAGCCGGCTCCAATTCGAGGTACTCGGCAGCAAGCGCTGCAGCCTGGCTCGCATCCGTCCAGGGAGGATAAGAACCACAGGCTCTGGCTGCTTCGGCGCAAGCATCGTGAAGGCAACCAGCCGCTGCAGTTAGCTCATTGTCGCGGAGCTCCCGGATGCCCATTGTGTCTCCCATCAAGTAGTGAAATAGAGGCTACTCGCTCGCATGCCCTGGATTCAAGGTGCTTGTTCTACGCCCAATAGAGACCGAGCATCCAGGTTAGCAAACCAGCGGCGATCAGCACAACTGCCCGAATAGCGGCCCGACGATTGAGCTTCTCTTCGGGCGAAATGCCCTTGAAGGCAAAAAGCACCGCTCCGCCAATCCAGCCGGCAAGGCCGAGCAACGCGACCAAAGTCCATCCTACTGAAGGACTTGGGTCCCGGGACAGCAAGGCCTGATGCCACGCTCGGCGCTCTTCCTCGGTCTTGCCCGGATCGGCGTCAGGACCCTCCATGCTGGCCATCAGCGCGGCGATACGCTCGTTGGCAACAGCGAGATGGTCGGCATAGGGGACATAGAAAGATCTAGTGGAAAGGCACGAGGAACGGATTGCCTGCCACGCTGCCAGTGCCTGCCTCGAGTCCCCACGCTGCTCTGCCTCACGAGCGACAGATTCGAGACGACCATACGCAACCCTGACGTGCGGTGCTGCGGGTGAATACCAACGTGCCGCTCGCCGCCAAGCTGCGATCGCCTCTTCGACCTCGCCACGCCCGTACGCGGCATCGCCGGAGAGCAGCGCCTTCCTGCCATCCCACAACGTCCGTCCGGCGATTACCCCCAAGCACACGAGCAGCACCGCCATCCACGCTGCGACTCGGCGGAATCGACTCACCATGTCAAGTCACGCCATCTGGCCATGCAGTTGCCTTCGCGGGTGCCTCGGGGTGCCACGGTCGCGCACGGTGCAATCAGGAGAAATCGCGCCGGCGGAAGATCAGAACAGCCATGAGCAGCAGCAGCACTATCCAAGCAAACGCATGACTCGCCGCTGCTCCTACGTAGCTCCAACCGACGAAGGTGCCGTGGATGCTGACATACTTGCCGTTGGTCTCCCAACCAGATATGGCGAATAGATGAAGATCGGGCAAAACAACCAGCGCAGACTTCGCCATCCACCGTATCAACGGTATCTGGGCGCCAATCGAGGCAAGCTTGATCTCAGGCCAGGCTCGCCCGAGGAAAAACACGGCGAAGGTGAAGATCCCCGATAG
>JAZDLZ010001076.1:0-5402 GCA_043801535.1 Pseudomonadota bacterium | reverse complement strand
GATCGTCCCGTCGACGGGGAGGAGATTGGCCGGTGTACTGGCTGGTTTCCGGTGGTTGGATTGGCGATTGGCATTGGCGCAGCGGTTCTGGCCTGGCTGCTCAGCGCTGTCGTCGGTGCAGGCATCGTAGCGGCGATGGTGGTCGGCTACCTGACGGTAGTCACTCGGGCGTTCCATCTCGACGGTCTGGCCGACATTTTCGATGGGATCGTAGGATCGCGCGGCGATCGCGAGCGGGCGCTGCGCATCATGAAAGACAGTAGCATCGGAGCCTTCGGAGCGACGGCGCTGGTGGTCGTGCTCGGCGCCAAGCTCGCTGCCGTCGCCGAGATCGTTCGCCAAGAACGGTATTGGGCGGCAGCCCTTGCGCCGGCCTCCGCTCGATGGGCGGTCGTCCCACTGATTTTCTTCTTCCCCTACCTGCGCCAGCTCGGACTGGGCAGCTCCTTCAAGCGTCACGGTCAGCACTGGCATCTGCTCGCTGCAACTGGTGCAGTGTGCTCGTTGCTGGTCGTTGGCGGGACTCGATCCCTTTTCCCCGCCTTGTGCAGTCTTGGTGCTGCGCTAGCTCTCGGTTGGTGGGTACAGAAACGGCTCGGCGGGTTGACTGGCGATGCCTACGGCGCGGCTATCGAGCTGGCGGAGACTGCCTTTCTGGTGGCTTCCGTGGCGACGCACTGACCCCGTATCAGTCCTCCGTATCAGTATCAGGAGCACCCGCTCGTTGCGCCGCAGTTGGGGCAGCGATGGCAGGCGCCGGAGCGCGTCATGATCGCCCCGCACTCCGAGCACGGCGGGGCGTCCAGCTCGGCCACCCAAGTGTGCTCTTCTTCCGTTTCGACGACGATCGGTCGATGCGGCTGGAGATCGGCCGCGTTTGCTGGCGACGGACGACCAGGCACTGGCTCGGGTAGCACTGGTACGCTTGGAAGATCGAGCTGGGCTCCGTCCACGATCGTTCTGGCTTCGAGCGGCCGCATGAATTTGGTGTCGAGCCAGCGGAAGATGTAGTCCATGATCGACGTGGCACGCGGGATTTCGGGGTTCCCGGTAAAGCCGGCAGGCTCGAAGCGAGTGGTAGTGAATTTTTCGCAGAGCAGCTTGAGCGGCACGCCATGCTGCAGGGCAAGGCTTATCGCCGTGGCGAACGAATCCATCAGACCCGCGATGGTGGAGCCTTCTTTGGCCATGCGCACGAAGATCTCGCCAGGCGTGCCATCTTCGTAGAGCCCACATGTGATGTAGCCTTCGTGCCCGCCCACGCTGAATTTGTGGGTGAGCGAACGACGTTCGTCCCTGAGCTTGCGCCGCACTGCCGAGGGCGGACCGTGCGGTCGATCTCTCTCGGACACGACGAGGGGGGCTGGTACCCGGGCTCTTGTCCCTTCGCTCTTCGCCAGACTCGTCGAGAGCGGCTGAGTCTTCTTGCAGCCATCGCGGTAGACGGCGATGGCCTTGAGCCCGCTCTTCCATGCCTGGAGGTATGCCTCTTCGATGTCCTCGACGGTGGATTCGTTGGGCATGTTCACCGTCTTGGAGATCGCGCCTGACAGGAATGGTTGGCTGGCGGCCATCATGCGAACGTGTCCGAGATAGTGGATCGATCTCGATCCGCGGCGCGGACGGAACGCACAGTCGAACACTGGCAAATGCTCGGGCAAGAGAGCCGGCGCTCCCTCGATACTCTCGTGCTCATCGATGTAGCTCTTGATCGCCTCGATCTTGTTGTTGTCGTAGCCCAGCCTCGACAAGGCCTCGGGCACCGTCTGGTTGACGATCTTGAGGGTGCCACCGCCGACGAGACGCTTGTATTTCACCAGCGCCATGTCCGGCTCGATCCCCGTCGTATCGCAATCCATCATGAAGCCGATGGTTCCGGTTGGGGCAAGGACGGTGGTCTGAGCGTTGCGGAAACCATGAGTGCGTCCGGTGGTGAGCGCTTCGTCCCAGGCAACTCGTGCGGCGTCCACAAGGTCATACGGCACGTAGGCGGCATCGATATTGTCGAGTTGGCGTCGATGCTTCTCGATCACCTGAATGAACGGCTCGCGGTTTTCCGAATAACTCTCGAAAGGTCCAGTTGCATCTCTGGCAATGCGAGCGCTGGTGACGTAGGCATGCCCGGTCATGAGGGCGGTAGCCGCTGCCGCAAAAGCTCTGCCAGGCTCGCTATCGTAGGGCAGCCCTCGCGACATGAGGAGGGCTCCCAAGTTGGCGAACCCGAGCCCGAGAGGGCGAAACCGGTGCGAGCTCTTGGTGATTTTTTCCGTCGGGTAGCGGGAGTTGCCGACGAGGATTTCTTGGGCAAGGATAGTGATCTCGACCGCCCGTTTGAACGCCTCGACGTCGAATTCGCCGCCCGCGCCCTGGAACTTGCGAAGGTTGAGCGAGGCCAGATTGCAGGCGGAGTCGTCGAGGAACATATACTCCGAGCACGGATTCGAGGCGTTGATTCGCCCCGAAATCGGGCAAGTATGGTAGGAGTTGATGGTCGTGTCGAACTGAATTCCGGGATCGCCGCACTGATGAGTGGCGGCAGCGATCTTTCTCATCAGATCGCGAGCTTGGAGAGTATCGACGACCCTGCGATCGGTAACGGCACGGGTTTTCCATTCACCGTCGCGCAGCACCGCTTCCATGAATTCGTCGGTCACTCGCACCGAGTGGTTGGCGTTCTGGTAGGCGATCGAATCGTAGGCACCACCAGCGACATTGAAGCCGCCTTCGAAGCCAGCGTCGATCAGTGCCCATGCCTTGCGTTCTTCGCGAGCCTTGCACTCGACGAAGTCGAGGATGTCCGGGTGATCGGCGTTCAAGATCACCATTTTGGCAGCTCGTCTGGTCTTGCCACCGGACTTGATCGCGCCAGCAAAGGCGTCGAAGCCGCGCATGAACGACACGGGCCCCGATGCGGTACCACCACCGTTGAGGTGCTCTCTGGAAGAACGGAGGGTCGAGAGGTTCGAGCCAGTCCCCGATCCCCACTTGAAGAGCATACCTTCGGTCTTGGCCAAGCTCAGGATCGAGTCCATCGAGTCTTCGACGCTATTGATGAAGCACGCGGACGCCTGAGCTTCCTTCTCGACGCCAACGTTGAACCATACCGGCGAGTTGAAAGCCATTTTCTGGTGCACCAGCAGGTGTGCTAGCTCGTCGCGAAATGCGCGTGCGTCGTACTCGGTGGCGAAATACGCATCCCGTCGCCCCCAGTTTCCGATGGTGTCGGCCACCCGGCGGATGAGGTGGCGTACTGACCACTCTCTTTCGGGAGCACCGAGAACGCCGCGAAAGTATTTCTGGGCGACCACGTTGGTCGCCATCTCGCTCCACGCCTTCGGGACCTCCACGCCTTGCTGCTCGAAGTACACGCGACCACCGTCTCCAGTGATCGCGGCAGTCCTGAGCTCCCACTCGACTTCGTCGAGAGGCTCGACACCTTCTTTGGTGAAGTAGCGGGCAATGGAGAGACCGCGCCGTTGTTCTGGTTGGGCGGGCGGTTCTTGGAACCGGCCCGGCTCGCCCGCTGGCTTGCGCTTTCTTGGGAGTCCGTTTTTGGACTTTCGACCTTCGACGCGCGTCTGCATTGGAAGTGCTCTCCTTTCCCCCTGGAGGCGCCGTCCTCCGGAGCCACGAAACGGCCAACACGCCACTCCGCGTATAGTGCCTATGAACGGCCCGCTGACGGAATGACGAGTCTACGCAAGCACGATTAGCTGTCAAGCGAAAGCTACAATATCTCGTGGAGCGGGGCAAGAAACACCACTACGGCTTGTGCACAGGCTGTGAGCACCTCGACTTCGGGCTGTGCATTGCCGCCCGATCGGCGGCCATATTCGAGTGGTTAGGTGGTGTGTTGCCTGTGGATAAGTGGGTTGCCGAGCGGCAGTGGAACGCCATACCGAGCATTGGCGAGGCACAGGGCGCCGGACGGATGACCGCTTCTCTTGCCACCCGCCCATTATTTGAGCATTGACACAACGGCTGCCTTGCCAGGCCCAGGTCGGGACGCTATGCTCTCGTCCGTCAAGAAGCTGTGGAGTGGCGCAGCGCTCTTACTTTCGTTCGTCGAGAAAAGGACAACTGATGAAGACAGGCACCGTCAAGTTCTTCAATACCGCCAAGGGTTTCGGTTTCATCACCCCGGATGATGGTGGCAAGGACGTGTTCGTCCACGCCAACGATCTCGGCGGCACCATGATCCAGGAAGGATCCAAGGTGCAGTTCGAGGTCGTTCAAGGCAAGAAGGGTCCCCAGGCCAGTAACGTCAAGATCGTCTGATCTCGTTCCCCGCGATCAGCCCTCCGGTGCCTCGCCAAAGCCCCAAGATTGGACTGACAGGGACCTCGGCTGCCGCCGATCAAATGATCAGTCGATATTGACCATCCGGTCCCGACGGAGCGACGACCTCGAATCGTAGCCGCCGTCCGTCCATTCTGATACTTCGACGGGTCACTTCTTCGCAGGCCGCTCGCAGTGCTCGAGCTTCTCCGGGCTCCTTGGGTTTCCCTCGATCCGGTAGACGAGTTGGCGCCATCACTTGCCTTGCCAGCCCCCGCAGAGGGGACTGGTCAAACTCGCTTTACACTCTCTCTCACCCGAAGTACAGGCGTTCACCCCCGTCCTGCTCGACCAGCACGGCCCAGTCGGGGTTGTAGCCCCCGAGTGGCGTGGGCACCGTGAACCAACCGGGCAACTTCGCGTAGACCTTGATCGCGCTGTTCTTCTCGAGCTGGTCAGCGAACGTCCTCTCAGTATCGGAGTCGTACACGACCTGCTCGTGGACCGACTTCTGCACGTCGACCAGATTCTTGAGGTATCCGGTCAGCTCCTCGCTCTCGAACAGCTCCTCGCTCTCGAACAGCTCCTGCGCATAGAAGTGCTCGTCACCGAGTCGCTGGTACTTGATGCCGTCTACCAAGGCCAAGCGCTTGCAGCGGTTGATCGCCTCGGCAGCAAGCTCGACGAACTGCTGCGGGTTTCGCTTGAAGTCGTCGAGGCGTCCACTGTTGCTCAGCACTCTCTGGATCGTGCGTCGCGTGAGCTGCGTCCTGTCCTGGAGATCCGTGAGGAGATCGGGCAGCTCGATGTCGCCCTCGTCCAGCAGAACGGTGGCCGCGTCTCCGCGCTCGGTGGCATCAACCCCGGCCTTGCCGATGGCGATGTCCGCCTTGCGCCACTGCAAGCGAGTCTTGGCCATGGGCGGCGCATCCCTCAGCGCCTGAGTGCAGCTCTCAACGAGCTTCTCGTTGTCGAACGCCACGCGGTACGTGGTCTTGTGCTTGATGCGATCCCACAGCTCCTTGAACTCGGGACTCAGGAATACCTCTTTGCGCACATGCACGGTCTTGCGTTCGTCGGCGTTCTTGATCTCCAACCTGCCGGCCGCTTTTCGCAGGATCTCG
>JAZDLZ010001070.1:0-2683 GCA_043801535.1 Pseudomonadota bacterium | reverse complement strand
CGTCCTGAGACTCCGCCGACACGGTGAGGGTGTTGTCTGCAAAGTGCAGCCGCAGGGGGGCGTTCTTCTGCGCCAAGAGACCCACGCGGCGGATGGCTTCGAGCAGCTCGTCGTGGTCAACTGCTACCTCGTAGTCGAAAGTCTCGGGGATAAGCTGCTTGTAGTTCGGGAACTGGCCATCGATGAGGCGTGACACCAAAGTGATGCCACCGATCTCGAACAAGATCTGGTTTTCGGTCGGCAGGATCGCGATAGTTTCATCAGCGACGGCTGCGGCGATGCGTGAGAGCTCGAGGAGAGTACGCGCGGGAGCGATAGCCTGGAGGGTGCCCGGAACGGACGATTCCAGCGGCGTTTCCTTCACGCTCAGACGATAGCTGTCGGTAGCTACCATGCGCACGGCGTGTTTCGCAAAGTGGATAAGCACGCCGGTCAACACCGGCCGGGTCTCGTCACGCGAAGCGGAAGAAGCCACCCTGTCGACCGTTTCGATGAAAGCGACGCGACTTACCGCAAAGCGCTCTCCGGCAAGCACAGGTAGTTGAGGGAAGTCCGCCGCGGGCAGCGAGTGAAGATCGAACAACGACTCACCCGCCCGTATCTCCACCTGGGTCTCACCAGCCCGTTGTTCTATCACTACGCGACCCGCAGGGAGGCTCCTGGCGATGTCTGTCGCGATGCGAGCGGGGATGACCAGAGACCCAGCTTGCTCCACCTCCCCCATCAGTGGCGCCTTGATCGATATCTCCATGTCCGTAGCCGAAAGCGTTACACCATCCTCGCGTGCGTCGATCAAGACACCGGACAGTACCTGGATCGAGCTACGGGAGGAAACCGCTTTGTTCACGATCCCCAGACATTCAACGAGCGCCTGTTTGGTGGTAACGACTTTCATCGGAGCTCCTCACTCGCGGGGACATGGACCGCACTGTGCCTATTATTCTCTTTATGTTTTGTAAGAAAGCATAGCGGTTGTAGTAGCGTCTGTGGAAGATGTTCACAACAGAGGTAAGAGCGGCGTCAGAGGGAAAGGGCCGGTGTCGTGGGTGTGAGTGATGTGTGCAAAACCAATGGATGAAGCGACCGGCACCGCGGTTGGTAGACAAACGGCCCGTGAAGGCGTCGGTACTGCACAAGGCCTCCCAGTGTTATGTACAGGCCCATGTGGAAAGAGGATCATCGGGCGCTCTTGACTTTGCTCGTCAAGCGCTGGACTCGGTTGTACATCTCGCGGTCCTCGCGCATGAGTTTGGCAATCTTCTCGACAGCGTGGAGGACCGTGGTGTGGTCACGGTTACCTATGCGCTCCCCGATTTTGGGCAAGCTGGCATCCGTGAGCTCGCGGGCCAGGTACATGGCAAGGTGGCGACTCTCGACCACGGGACGCGAGCGTTTGTCACCGGTGATCTCGGTGACGGAGATGCCTGTGGACTCCGCGACGGAGGACAGGATAAGGTCGATGGTAATGCGGGTAGACGGGGTCTCCGGAATATCCTTGAGGACTTCGCGGGCGAGCGCGACGTCGATAGGATGCTTCGTGAACGACGAGAAGGCGACTACGCGAGTGAGGCATCCTTCTAGCTCCCGGATGTTGGTAGGAACACGGGAGGCGATCAGCATGAGGACGTCGTCGTCTAGGATGATCCCGTCACTCCGGACCTTCTTGCGCAGGATCGCTACGCGCGTTTCGAGATCGGGTGGCTGGATGTCTGTGATCAAGCCCCATTCGAACCGCGAGACAAGCCGGTCCTCGAGAGTGGCCAGGCCCTTCGGGTGCCTGTCGGAAGTGATGACGATCTGCTTCTGTGCGTCGTAGAGGGCATTGAAGGTGTGGAAGAACTCCTCCTGAGTCTGCTCCTTCTTCTGAAGGAACTGAATGTCGTCGATCAGGAGCACGTCGATGGTCCGGTATCTGTTCTTGAAGCCCTCGATGCTGTCATCGCGCAGGGAGTTGATGAAGTCGTTGGTGAACGTCTCAAGGGTGACATAGCGAACCTTGCGACCCGGATGATTCCGCAAAGCATAGTTTCCGATGGCATGAAGCAGATGCGTCTTGCCCAGACCGACTCCGCCATAGATGAACAACGGGTTGTACTGCGTTCCGGGTGTCTCTGCCGCTGCGAGGGCGGCGGCGTGGGCGAAACGGTTCGACTGCCCGATGACAAACGTGTCAAAGGTGTACTTGCCCATGAGACCGGCTGCGGCCGGCATCGCTTCGACCGTTTGACTCAGCGATGTGGAGTGGGAGGCAACGACGGGACGATGCCCGGCTTGGCCGCGGTTGGTCCTTGGAAAAAGGGGGACGCCCGCAGCCGCAGGATCCCGAACGCGGGACGGCAGGCGATCCGGCGCGGAGGCGGACTGGGTGCGCGCCTGATCCTCGAGAGCCGCGGCGTGGGAGAGCGATGGCGAAACGACGATATGAAAACGCACCGGCTCGCCGACTACTTGGGACACGGCCTCCGAGATGAGTGCGCGAAAGCGGGTGTCGATCCAGTCCTTAGCAAAGTCGGACGCCACTCCGACTGAGTACGTGCCGTCCGTCAGCCCCATGCCGACGGTCGGCTCGAACCATATTCGGTAGGTGCCTTCGTTGACTTGCTGGGAGATGAGTTCGAGAGCCTGCTCCCAGATCGGATCGCCACCCCTTGTCTCCACCAAAGCCCCTCTCCGCTACCGATAG
>JAZDLZ010001068.1:0-2204 GCA_043801535.1 Pseudomonadota bacterium | reverse complement strand
CTCATCGCCGATACTTTGTTCAAGTTATTCTGCGACGGCTCCTATCGCCATCACAGGGTTTGTGTTACAGAGTGCTCATGTCAACGGATGCCTACCGCTATTCAGTTGAGCGGCAAAAGCTCTGTATGTGGCTCGAGAGGGAAGAAGAGCGGCTTCGCTCTCTCGGTGGCAGAGACCTCACCAAGAAGCTAGGCGAGCTCCAAGAGGAATTCCGCCACCGTTTGGAACGGGTGTATGGTCAGGTACGGGCGGAGCTCGAGGCAGATCCGCGCTGTTCCGGCGGGGGGGCGTGCGGATGAGATAGTGAATACTCCTAGAGCACCGATCGGTGCTCTAGATTCTAGGCACGAGGCTCGGCGCCAGGATGCACGTGGCCGTCCTCGATGACTACGAACACGCTGTTTCCTTCTACGACAACTATGTAGTGCAGGTCGTCGGCATGTAGCGTTGCCGGGCTGAACTCGACTTCGGCGTCGAACCGGTGGCCTGGCATTTCACAGACGGTTTCCGTTTGACCGACGAGATGACGCGGCCAGGTCGAAGTCGCAACGTAGCGACCTTCGTGGTTGTAGACGGTGATTTCGCGACTCGCCAGGAAGACGGTCTTTCCCTTTCCTGGCGGCAGATCGTCCACTCTCGCAACCCACAGTCGGTGTGCCATGATCCCCTCGCCATTGAAGTAGGTTCGGAGCCGACCGTGGCTAGCCTCTTGCCGCCCGGATTTCCTATTTGGCCACGGCTGTGCCGACTTGGGAGCCGCGTCGCAGTATTAGCCTGGTGATTTCGGCAGAGGTGAAGAGGCGCATTGGTGGACCCCAGAATCCGGTGCCGGAGCTCACGTACAAGACCGAATCGTTCTTGCGCAGGAGTCCGGCAGAGCACGGCTGCCCTGATAGGCGTACCACTTTGTTCCAAGGCCAGATCTGGCCGCCGTGAGTATGGCCGGACAGTTGGAGATCGACTCCCATCTTTGCCGCTTTCGTGAATTCTCCTGGTTGATGGGCGAGGAGCACCAGCAAGCGCGATTCGTCTCTACCGGCGATGGCTACCTCGAGACCGGAGCTGCGCTCCTTGCTCCAGCGCTGTCCGGCGGGGTCGTCGACGCCGGCGAGATCGAAGCTGCCTTCGGCTGCGCCAGTGTCGATCCCGGTGTCGATCGTGGTCCGTTCGTTGCGAAGGACTCGAACGCCGAGCCTCTTGAGCTCCACTAGCCATTCGTCCAGACCAGAGTAGTGCTCGTGATTGCCGGTTACGAAGTAGACACCATGCCGTGCGTGCAGCTTGGCCAGCGGAAGAGTCACCTGCCGTAGATCGCTGGCCGGTCCGTCGACTAGATCGCCGGTGATGACGACGAGATCCGGCTCGAGCGCGTTCACCCGCGGCACCACTTCCTCGAGCAAGTGGTCGTTCCACGCCGAGCCGATGTGCAAGTCGCTGAGCTGGACGATGGTGAATCCGTCGAGCGTGCTTGGCAGACGAGCGAGTGGGATTTCGACGGTCCAAAGCTGCGGGGGACGAAGGGCGGTTCTGACTGCCCACGCCGAGGCGATCATCGCTACCAGGACCGCCGTCCCGGCCAGGATCCGTCCGAACCAGAGCGAACGGAGATGGTTCCAGCACCCGGGGTGGCCCATGACCACGAGGATTCTGGCGCCAACCGCGAGCACCAATCGCACGACCTCCGAGAACAAGAGCAAAGTGAGCAGCAACAGCATCATTCCCAGCCAAGCGAGCAGGGGTGCCGCGAGCAGCCGACCGAGGCGGAAAGGGAGGGCGCGCTGCAGGAACAGTCCGAGCGGCATGCTGGCGCCGAGAAACAGCAAACAATAGCTGGCGATTGGCCGCCACGGCTGGGGTAGCACAGTGTCACGCACTAGCCGTACCCAAAAATACCAGTGGACAGAAGCCAGGATTCCTATTGCGACAAGGAAGAAGGTCACGAAGGCGAAACTCTTGCTCATACTGATGCCGTGCCAGTGATTCTGGTTGGTTGAAGGTCTCACTCCTTTGCTTGGCGGGCGGCGCAATCAACGCGACCGCCAGTAGGCAGAGACAATAGCTCACCTCGCGTGGAGCTGGAAGCGCAACTCAGACAGGGACCTCGGCTGAAGGCGGAGTTGGGTTCGCAGATGTCGGCGAAAGCGTTGCATTTTTTTGGCGAGCAGATGAATCCTCCGTGGAGACGATCCGCCCGTTGGCGTCGG
>JAZDLZ010001035.1:0-5370 GCA_043801535.1 Pseudomonadota bacterium | reverse complement strand
GCAGCGCGGCTTCGCCGCGCAGAGCGAGTCGCGGCGCTGCACCAGTTTGGTGATCGCCCGGGAGATGACGCGCCGCGGTTCCCCTCCTCGGAGAGGAGGGGCGGAGGGGTGGTCTTGAGGCGCGCTAGCGCCGGATCAGGGTCGCTCTTCATGGCTTGGTAGAGCCGCGAGAGATCGGCATTCCTCCTTCCCAGACCACTGGTATCTGGCTCACGATGTCCGACAAGACGGAATCATAGCTGTCTTGAAACACGCGCAGGCTCTGGGCCGTAAAGTGGCCGAGCTCGGATGCAGCGTAGAGGGTATCGCCGCTCACGAGCAAGTCGGCGATCGGTCCGTGCAACTTGATGCTGTCGAGGAGCAGCCCGTTCTCGAATCTCCAGATGTTCAGAGTGCCGTCGGCATATCCTGCGGCAAGGGTACCTGCCGGCCCGACGACCAGTCGACGCACCGGAGTGGCAGCAGTACCTTGGAACGACACTGCAGGGGGAGCTTCACTGGAAGGGGCACCAGCAGCAGTGAGCTCGATGCCTCCTCCTTCGAGCCCTACCGCTAGCCAGCGACCGGCCGTGACTGCGGCGGTGGCTCCTCGTGGAATGGCGGTTGTCGTTCGTTTGCCGCTCGCGGGATCGATTCGTACTGCCTCCCGATCGGCAAGGACCAGCGCCTCGCCGTCGTCTCGGGAGATTGCCGACACTGGCACTGGCGCGGCAATCTCCTCGAGCTTTCCGTCGCGATCGTAGAGAAGAGCTCTGTCGTTGGCGAGTAGAAGACACTTGCCGTTCACTGCCAAGACGTCTCTGATGCTCTCGATCGGGATGGCAAGGAGCTGGCTGTCGGCGGCGGTATCCCACATTTCGAGGTGGCCGCTCTCGGTACGAACGCACAGAGTGTGGGAATCGTGGTCCTCCGAGGCATGACGCGCTCTCTGCTCCAGGGCGCTGCGCCAGGCAATCCCTTCGGGGACACGATTGCTCTCTGGCCGGTTGCCAACGTCGCCGCCGAAACGGCTCCATCCCAGGTGAGTGAGGATTTCCGGCGGCGTCGCTGCGCGCAGAAGCCTGGTCTTCCACACCAGCGCCCCCGAATCGGCCTGCCAGAGGCGAACCGCACCGTCTTCGTTGCTGGTGGCGGCAAGCCTACCATCGTTGCTGAAGGCGAGGAATCCCACCTCGGGAGCCTCGCTTTCCAGGAGGACGGTCTTTCCGCTCTGATAGTCGAGGATTCGCGCCTTGCCGTCGAGCGTGGGAATGCCGATCCGCTTGCCATCGGGGTGAAAGGCGGAATCGAAGATTATGAACTGGTGCTCGAACAGGGTCTGGTAGGTGCCGCTTTCGAGATCCCACAGGGTAACCTGACCGGGTGACCCGGCAGCGACGAGTTTCCTGCTATCCGGACTGATGCCAATGCCGTTGAAGGGAGTGGGGCTGGAGTACACGGCAAGGGTCCGGCCGGAGGCAACGTCCCACGTGCGAATGGTGCGATCGGCTGCCGAGGACACCAGGGTCGTGCTGTCGGCGCTGAAAGCAAGACCAGCAAGGCTATCGGTATGACCGACGAGCGCTCGGTTCGTACCGAGGGCGAGGTTCCAGAGGCGGATGGCGCGGTCCTGGCCTCCCGATGCCAGGTGCTTGCCATCGGGGCTGAAGGTGAGAGGCGCGACCGTCGATTCGTGGCCAACCAGCACTTGCCTTCTGCCGCCATAGACGGGATCCCAGATCGCGATAGTACCGTCCCAACTCGACGACGCCAGGGTGGATCCGTCGGGACTGAACTTGACGTAGACGACCAGCGAGGTGTGTCCTTCGAGCGTCCTTCGTTCGACACCGGTGGCAACATCCCAGATGCGTACGGTCTTGTCACTGCTACCCGAGGCGAGCGTGGCGCCGTCCGGGCTGAAGGCTATTCCGCGAACCGAGTCGCGGTGACCTGAATAGCGAGGTCTGGTAGAGACGCTCTGGTCGGTCTGAGCGATCCTCCAGAGACACATTGACTTGTCCTCGGAGGACGACGCCAGCATGGTTCCGTCGGGGCTGAAGGCAACCTGGACGACCGCATCGTTGTGGGCCGAGAACGACTCGAGCTGCGCACCGGTGCTCGCGTCCCATATGCGAACGGACTTGTCGATACTACCCGAAGCGATGCGACGCCCGTCGGGACTGTAGTCGACGCAACCCACCAGGTCGTCGTGACCGGAGAACACCCGTGCTGCTTCCCCTGGTCTTTCGAGACTCCATAGCCGGACAGTGCGGTCGTAGGATCCGGTAACCAGGTACTTGCTGTCGGGACTGAAGGCGAACGAGGTCGCGATGTTGAGGTGACCCTCGAAAAAATACGGACGAAAGTCATCGTGGACGTCCCAGACCCGGACGCGGTTTTCTCTGGTACTGGCGACCAGGTATCTTCCGTCGGGGCTGAACCTGGCTCGGGCAATCACCGTTGGCTCGCGAGTGAGCTGGCGGAGAGGCTTCAAGGTGCGCGGTTGCCACACGGTGAGAGTACCGACAGCGTCTCCGGAAGCGAGCAAGGTGCCATCGTTGTTAAAGGCAATGGTGAACACGGTTCCGCCGTATTCGATCGAAGCGAGCTCGGTGCCGGTGGTGGGATCCCAGACGGCGAGCAGGTTCTGGTGGCCCGTCGCCAGCAAGTCGCTTGCCGGCGACAACGCTGCGGCTCGCACAGTAGGGAGCCCGCGAGCAATCGCGTCGGATTTGCCGGTGACGGAATTCCACATCGCCAGCTCGCCGGCGGTGGTTCCGATGGCGATTCGATCGGCTGTCGGTGAGCCAGCGAGTGTCCATATGCGTCCTTCGTAGCCGCGCAGGATCTGGCTACTGGCGTTTTCACAGTCGAGCAGGGTGAGCTCCTTGCTCTCCCCAGATACGAGAATGGCGCGCCCTCGGTTCGCGAAGCCGAATGCGCGCAAGTTCACCGGGAACCTCTTGCGCCAGAGGAGCGGCTCGTGCTCGAGCCGGCGCCACAACGCGCGAGCCAGCGCTGCGTCGGCAATCTCGATAGAGCTTCGCAGTTTGGCGCGGGACTCGAGAGGATCGCCACGCTCGAGAGCAGCCTTGGCGCCCTCTCGCAGGGTCTCGGCCTGGCGTCCCATTGCCCGGCCACGTTCCACCTCGGCGCGACGCTTCTGTCGCGCTGTTTCGTCGGCCACCCACAACGAGACTGCGGCAACCGCTGCCAGGATGCCAACTCCAAGCAAGGCGAGGGTCTGGCGTCGTCTCTTGAGGCGTTTTTCCCTGCTCAGTCCAGCCTCGAGGAACCGCACGATTTCGGGCGAGGCCTTGGTCGAGCAGCGCTCGAGCGCCCGGCGTGCCTCGAAGAGCGCGTCGTCCCGCCATACCTCGTCCGGCCGGCATCCCCGGCGGTACCAGAGGTCGGCGGCCTGGCCAATCTCGGCGAGGAAGGCGATCTCTTCGCGGCTCTCGTCGATCCAGCGCGCCAGCCTGGTCCAGGTGTGGATCAGCGACTCGTGGACCAGCTCGAGCACTACCTCGCCTCGTTCGTATCCCATCCCTCGACGAACGGTAATCAGTCGAGATTGAGTCAACCGGCCCAGGACCTCTTCGGCGCCAGTGCCAAGGCCATCGAGGGCACCGGAGAGCGAGATGACGCGCCTCGTCTTCTCCGGCGTTACCAGACGGAGCAGCAGATCGCGCGCCAGTCGCAGCTGGGCTGGCGAGAGACCGGAGAGAATGCCGTCCGCATGGTCTGCCAGCGCTCCGGCCACGCCTCCCATTGCCTGATAGGCAGAGCGAAGAAGCAGCTTGCGTTGCTGATCCCGCCGATCCCACAGCATTCGGCAGGCGAACTGCAGCAGCGGCAGGCAGGCCGGTTCGTCGCGCACCGTCGAGATCATGTCGGTGACCAGCGAGGGGTCGTCGTACCGGTAGCCTACCGCGGCGAGAGGCTTGGTCACGATCTCCTCGAGCACGGGAGTACCGGGACGGCGAATGACCACTACTCGGCTCAGTGCCTGACCTACCTCGGCGCCCTCGGAAATGCGACCGAGAAAATCGTCGCGGACGGTGAAGATCACGCGAACCGGGCTCTGCGGGTCGTCGGCTGCCAGGCAGATGGCCTCGATGAATGCGCGTCTCGTCTCGTCGTTGCGAACCAGGGTGTACGCCTCCTCGAGTTGATCGGCAAAGAGGAGGATGCGGCACTGTTCGGTTTCCGCAAGTTGGTGGAGGAGGACGTTGAGAAGCCGGGGATTGCGGAGCAGCCGTTCTGGTAGTGGCAGCGCGGGATCGAGCCGATCTGCTCCGGCGATTCTCCAGACGTCCGAGCCAATGTGAGCGCCGTGCAGTCTACTACCAGCCAGACACTGAGCAGAGGTGGCGACCTGTTCGGTGGTTTCTCCTCGTACCGTGCTCTCCCCGCGGCCGAGTCGGGCTGCCAGGGCCGCGAACGGATCGTCGCCAGGACGAAGCTGGAACACGATCCAGGATCCCTGCTCCCGCAGGCGGGGGATGACTCCTGCCTGGACGAAGGAGCTCTTGCCGGCACCCGACGGTCCGACCACGGGCAATACTGGCTGCTCGCGGAGTTGCTCGATGACCGCGTCGATCTCCGCCTCGCGGCCGTAGAAGAAGGCGCTGTGACGTTCGGCGAAGGGGAACAGGCCACGAAAGGGGCCGTGCGAATCGGCGTCCGGTGCGCGGGCGCGATCGCCGCTGAGCAGCCCGTGCAGTGTGTCGGCAATATCGCCTGCGCTTGGTCTCCGCGTGGGATCCTTCTCGAGGCAGGAGGCGATGAGCGCGGTCAGATCGGACGGCAACGCGCAGTCCGAGCCCGCTGGCAGAGGTATTGGCTCCGGACCGACCAGGAGGGCGCGGCGAACCTGGGCCGGAAGGTCTTGGTACGGCCGCCGTCCGATGGTGAGCTCGTGCAGGATAATCCCGAGAGCCCAGACATCTGCCGCAGCAGTGCTCTCCTCTCCGCGCCAGCGCTCGGGACTCAAATATGCAGGCGTTCCGTACACTACCCCTGTCCGAGTAGCACAGGGATCGAGCTCGAGCAGGCCAATACTCCCGTCGTCGTCTACCCCGAGCGCGGCACTGAGGTCGGCACCACCGGAGCCGAACGTGGCGGCGGAGGGAGAGACGGCAGATTCGTCGCTGATTTTGGCGCTGATTCTGTCGGCGCCTTTGGCGGTGACTCTGGCGGCGCCTCTGGTACTGGCAGCAGGTTGCTTGGCAGCCTCGTCGACGATTACCTTGGCCAGCCCGAAGTCGAGCACCCGCGGCCTTCCGTCTTTGGCCATCAGGATGTTTTCCGGCTTCAGGTCACGATGGAGGATCCGGTGGCGGTGTGCCTCCTCGAGTGCACGGGCGATAGCAAGACCAATACGAATCG
>JAZDLZ010001030.1:0-4529 GCA_043801535.1 Pseudomonadota bacterium | reverse complement strand
GGCCCATGGCGCATTCCTCCTGCCACATGAACGTCCCGGCGACGAACGTAGGTGGCCGCACAATCATGGACGATCACACCCGGGCCCTCCTCGCTCCTTGCCATCCGGGCGCCTCATCGCCGATACTTTGTTCAAGTTATTCTGCGACGGCTCCTTAGAAGCACCGGACAGCGTAGTCGAGCTTACTAATCTCGGTTTCCTCGTTGCGGTTCCCGTACAGGACGTGAACGAAGCCGTTGCCGTCGACTAGCAACGCCGAGCCCCACACGTCGGCAGTCGCGTCCACCGTCGTCAGCGTCCAGATTGGCGTAGCTGCCGAGGGACGTCTGGCGTGCCGCAGCCGGCGTCCAGTCTGCGTACGATAGGAAATGTCCACCTGTCCCGAGGCGTTGGCCGCGATCGAAACGAACCAGCCAGTGTTGTGGCTCGAATCTACGACCTTCGGCGTGGCCCAAATGCCAGTCGGGGAACGGTACGCGTACTTCAGGTCCCACGCCGACAAAGACGAATCCGGATAGGCGACGTGGATGCCTCCTGCCGAATCGGCAGCGATTGCCGATCCCATCCCGGGATCGCCCAGCGATTCGACAATTCCGAACGTCCACGATCCCTCACTCGGGCGGCGAGCGTAGCGCAGGTCCTTGTTGCCGGAATCGTAGTGGACAATGGTCACCGCTCCCGATCCGTCCACTGCCAGGGAAGTCGTCCCACCGACGTTGCCAGCAGTCTCCAGTGGCACCACCTCCCATTCGCCAGCAGGCGCCAGGGATGCGTACTTGAGATCCATGTTGGTGTTGTCGCAATAGCTGATGTGAACGCGACCGCCGGAATCGACGCCAATGGAGGTGTGCCAACCGATGCCCTTGCCAGTGTCGACCGTCTGTACCGTCCATTCGCCGCCGGCGAGAGCTCGATAGGCATATCTCAGCTCGTCGGTGCCACTGCCCGGCGACTTGAAGCTCACGTACAAGCCAGTGTCGTTGGCGGCGAGCGACAGGTAGTTCCCGCCCTGGGTTTGGGCTCCCAACGACTCGACCTTCCACACGCCATCGGCCGAGGAGAAATAGGCATGCCGAAGCGGGCCTCCTGATTCACCCAGGTAGACCACATGAACGACCCCCGAGGCGTCCAGGGCCGCGGCAACGCCCTGACCGACCGACCCGTTCGCATCGACATTGGAAAGAACCCAGGTCCCGCTGGAACAGAGCCCACAGACGTTGGCTGTGCCGTCGCCACCACAAACATCGGGAGAAGCACAAGCGCCGCAAGCAAGCAAGCCGCCGCAGCCGTCGTCGATCGTCCCGCAGTTATTGCCTTCCGCCTGGCACGTCGCCGGCGTGCAGCCTGCATCGACTGCATCCGGCGAGTCGGATGCGTCGAGCGTGGCGTCCGGCGTGGCGTCCGGCGTGGCGTCCGGCACGGGGTCAGGCGCGGCGTCTGGTTTGGCGTCCGGCGCGGCGTCGAGCGCAGAGTCTGGCGCGGCGTCGGGACCGGCATCCGGAACGGCATCGAGAACAGCGTCGGGGATACCGTCCACCCTTGCGTCTGGGACGCCATCCGGCACTGCGTCGGCCACGCCATCCGACCTGGCATCGTGAATACCGTCGGGTACCACGTCTGGCAGGATGGGGTCGACGTCTGGCACCGTGGCAGCATCCGGCACTGCATCCGCCGTGGCGTCCGGCACCGCGTCCACACTTCCGTCTAGCTCGGCGTCGGCCGGGTTACGAACCGAGGCGCAGGCGGCAAGGAGGCCAAGCGCCGCCAGCGCCGCGCCGGCTGTCGCACCGGCTGTCGCGCTGGCGCAGGTCGCACGGAATGGCACGCGCAGGTCCGGCGGACGAGCAGCACGGAAACGGGAAGACAACTGCGAAAGAAGCGCACGCTGGCGCCCCTTCCATTCTTGTCCTCGAGAATCGGCCAATTGCATACCAGTCGGTGCTCCGATCATCGGAAGGCTCCCTGCCGAAAAATAGTTGGAGGCAGTACGGGTTGCTATCCTGGCAAGCGAATCCATTGGGGGATATCAATGGATACTTAGCACGAACCACGGCCAACGGCACCTGTCCCAGGCGGAATCCCCGTACTCCAACTGCGCGCTTTCTTCTGGCCAGCTCTAGTGAGAGACTGCTCTCCAACGACGGCCAATCACCAAACCACGGCGAAAGAGTAAGCAGATGTTCAGGGAGCATCCTCCAGGACTAAAAGTCTTGTTTCTCACGGAAATGTGGGAGCGCTTTGCCTACTATTTGATGATCGGAATCCTCGTTCTCTACATGACGGATTCCGCGAAAGGCGGGCTTGGCTTCGACACCAGGCGAGCCAACGACGTGTACGGCTGGTTCATTGCGTTGGTCTACCTGACCCCGTTTTTCGGAGGAATCATTGCCGATCGCTATCTCGGCTACCGGCGGAGCGTGGTGGTGGGCGGCATACTCCTCGCTGCCGGCTATCTCGGCATCGGCCTGCTGTCGGGTACGACTGCCTTCTATTCATCCCTGGCGGTAATAATCATTGGCAACGGCTTCTTCAAACCCAACATCAGCTCGATCGTCGGCCGCCTCTACGAAGGCAAGGACTCCCTCAAGGACGCTGGCTACAACATCTTCTACATGGGCATCAACATCGGCGCATTCGTGTGCAACTTCGTCGCGGCGGTTTTACGCAACCGCTTCGGCTGGGGATGGGCCTTCACTGCTGCCGGCGTGGGTATGCTCTTCGCGGTGATCTGGTTCCAGTACGGAAAGAAACACATCCTGCACGGAGACCGCCGAGCCGAGGAAAAAACCGCCGGCCCAGAAGACAATCTGCTCGGGCTCGTTCTCCGCATCTTCTTGCCGGCCATCGCCTGCGGGCTAGTCGGCTACGTGTTGGCGAGGACTTTCGGCGCTGGCAGCGATAGCGCCTTCTTCACTCCCGCCAATACCGCTTTCTTCTGCGCCATCATTCCCGTGGTCATCTACTTTCTCGGGCTGCGCCGCCGCGCCGCTTCGGCGGCGGAAAAGAGCCGCACCGGCGCGTTGCTGGCGATCTTCGGGGTCAGCGTTGTCTTTTGGATGGTTTTCCACCAGAACGGCAGCACGTTGACCCTATGGGCAAGAGACCACACCGATCGCGAAGCGGGCGTGGCTGCCCCAATGCTGCGGGCGCTGCACATGGACGAACAAGCGCCGCCGGCGTATTGGCACGGCGCAGCGCGGACCCGGACCCGGACCGACGATTCGCCAGCAAACGCGATGACGCTCATTTCCACCGAGCTCTTCCAATCGATCGAGCCAGGCCTGATCGTGTTCCTGACTCCGCTGGTAGTTTTGTTCTTCGCTGCCCTGCGCAAGCGCAACAAAGAGCCTTCGACCCCGGCGAAAATCGCTTGGGGTCTGACGGTGACCGCTGGCTCTGCCCTGCTCATGGTGATTGCATCCACCCGCATCCATGGCGGCGCCATGAGGGTATCGCCACTGTGGCTCGTCGGAACCTACGGATTGATAACCGTGGGCGAGCTGTTCCTGAGCCCGATGGGACTCTCGCTCGTCTCGAAGCTGGCGCCCGCCCGAGTGACAGGAGTGATGATGGGTGGCTGGTTTCTCGCCATGTCTATCGGCAACAAGATGTCTGGTGTTGTCGGCGGTCTATGGGAGCGAGTGTCACTACGAGCTCTGTTTCTCGTCAACTGCACGAGCGCGCTCGTGGCCAGCCTGGCAATCGCGCTGATGGTGCCCTGGATCCGCCGAGTAATGGAGCAACCTCCTGATCCAGCGCTGGCGCCGGCGCTGGCGCTGGCGCCGGATCGGGGACAGCACGAAGGTGGTTCCAGCAAAAGCTACACGGGCCTATAATCCCCCTGGTGTACGAGGGCTCAATATGAGCAAGCACGGCTCGTCGCTCGCCGAAGGAACGGTGGTCGATCACTTCAGGATCCTCCGCCTGCTCGGCGAAGGCGGAATGGGCGAAGTCTACCTGGCCCGCGACAACCTGCTGGGCAGACGGGTCGCATTGAAGCTAACTCCCGAAGGCTTTCTCGGCTCGCAGGACGCAGTCAGCAGGTTCATGCACGAAGCACGAATCACTGCCAGCTTCAATCATCCGCACGTCGTCGGCATCTATGCAGTCGGTACCTATCAGGAACGGCCATACCTGGCCCTCGAGTACGTCGAGGGACAAAACCTTCGCCAAAGACTGCAGGAAGAGCGTCCTCCTGGCAATCCCCGCATTATTTACCAGCACTGCAACTGGACTAAGTTCTTTCCTCCCGATGGTGGCTATCATACGGGTAACCTCTGCTGCCTTAGAAACATCCGCCTGAATTGATACTGCACGCCTGCCCAGACGCTCAATCAGGGAACATGTCTCAAGGGCAGCCTTCTGATTTACAAGGTAATTCACCACAATATCCGCACCAGCCGCCGCCAGAGCAAGGGCACAGGCACGACCAATACCCCGACTGGCCCCTGTAACCAGCGCGACCTTACCAGATAGTAGAGCTGTCAAAGAATCGTAAACCAGTCCTTTCCGTTAGCCTCGCCATTATT
>JAZDLZ010001016.1:0-4863 GCA_043801535.1 Pseudomonadota bacterium | reverse complement strand
GCGACGCGACGCGACGCGACGGAGTCCAGACGGCAAGACTCTACGGTGCATTCCTGCGGGTCGTCGCATCTCTATCTCTCTACGGACCGCCATCGACGCCACTCCCAAGAGACAACAGATGTCCCTCCCGCTCTCGCTTTTCGCGAAGCCAGCCAGCGTTGTCGATCGTGGCAGTAGCTTCGATGGGCACACGCTCGACCACTTCGATGCCGAATCCGGCGATGCCGGCGATCTTCTTTGGATTGTTCGAGAGAAGGCGAATCTGGCGAATTCCCAGGCTGGCCAGCACTTGCGCTCCGAGACCGAATTCCCGCAGTGCCGGCCTAGACGGATCATGCCGTCGTCCCAGGTGTAGCACGTGCTCCTCGAACGAGGCGAGCAGGGAGGTGCGAGGCCGCGGGCAAGCGTAGAGGAAGACGCCTCTTCCCTCGGCGGCGATGACTCTGAGTGCCTGCCGGAGCTGCCATTCGCAATCGCACGATCGCGAGGCGAAGACATCGCCGATCGGGCAGCTCGACTGCACTCTGACCAGCACTGGCTCATTCCGGGCGGCGGCCGATTCGACGTCACCGCACACGAGAGCGAGGAATTCGCTCCCGTCAGCCTCGGCAACGAACACGTGCGCCTGGAGCTCGACGCTGCCTCCGAGCATTTCCGGGCGCAGCTTGCCGGAGGAAACTCGCCGCACGAGCCGCTCTGCCTGGAGACGATACTCGACCAGATCGGCGACCGATAGAATCATCAAACCGTGCTTGGCGCCAAACTCCTCGAGATCCGGCATGCGCGCCATGTTTCCGTCGTCGCGCATGATCTCGCAGATCACTCCCGCTGGCTCCAACCCGGCGAGCTTGGCAAGATCGACGGAACCTTCGGTCTGTCCAGTACGAACCAACACGCCTCCGGTGCGCGCCTTGAGAGGGAAAACGTGTCCAGGAGATACCAATTCCTCGGAGGTGGCATCCTTGGCGACCGCGGCTTTGATGGTCACGGCCCGGTCGTGGGCGGAGATTCCAGTGGTCACCCCGCGACGGGCCTCGACCGAAATCGTGAAGGCAGTGCCGAGCGACGATCGGTTTTCTTGAACCATCATCGGCAATCCGAGCTGCCGGACTCGTTCCTCGGTCAAGGTCAGGCAGATCAACCCGCGACCTTGGCAGGCCATGAAGCTAATGGCTTCTGGAGTGACCAATTCGGCAGCCATGCACAGGTCGCCCTCGTTTTCGCGATCCTCGTCGTCAACAAGAATCACCAGTCTACCTTGGCGAATCTCGTCGATCGCCCGAAGTACCCTATCGATACGAGCCGTCATCGCGAAAAATGCTCCTTTGCGAATTTCTCCACGTACTTTCCCACGACATCTGCTTCGAGGTTGACTTTGTCGCCGATTTGCTTCGCGGCGATGGTTGTGTTTTCCAAAGTGTGCGGAATCAGCATGACGGCGAATGAATAATCGTCTACCCGATTCACAGTCAAGCTAACTCCGTCCATGGCAATTGAACCCTTCTCGACAACGTAGCGTAACACCTCGCGCGGCGCCCGGACCTGGATCTCGACAGCCCTTCCTTTGTCGCGACGGGAAACGATCTCGCCAATCCCGTCGACATGGCCGGCGACGATATGACCACCGAGACGACTGGTCGCGAGGAGCGCACGTTCGAGGTTGACCGCGGCTCCCGGCCTTAGCGACGCGGCGGTGGTGCGGGTGATCGTTTCGGGACCGGCAAGAACACGGAAGCGCTGGCTGCCTCGCTCGATCGCGGTCACCGTGAGACATGCTCCGTTGACGGCGACCGACTCCCCCAACTGGAGCTGCTCGGCCGCGATTGCGCTCGGAGCTATCTCGAGCTCCAGCGCATCGCCGCGCCGGTCAGCGCGCAGTACCTTTCCAACATCCTCGACTAGTCCGGTAAACACGCGCGCAGTATAGCAAGTGCGCGGCGGAAACGGTTGGAATGGTTGTAGTCCTTACCGGGGCTTCGCCGTGGCACAAATGAGCAGATCCTCGCCGAGACGCTTGGGAGCCGAATCGAACTGGAACTGGTATGCCGAGGACAGCTCGTCTACCCCAACACCACCAAGCCACCCGGGAGCACCGCTTCCGCCTATTGCCTTCGGTGCAAGGTAGAGAAGCAGGCGGTCGCACAGCCCGGCATCGAGAAAAGCACGGTGGGTCTCGCCACCTCCCTCGACCAGAACCGAAATGATTCCGCGTTCGGCGAGCAGCCGACCCAATGCCCGCAGATCGACCTTCCATCCGTGACCGGGCAACCGGATGACTTCGGCTCCAGCCTCGGAAAGCGACCGCTCTCGGCGCTTTGACGCTTGCTCGGTGGTTACGACCCACGTGGGCGCGGAGGAACCCGAGCACAGCATTCGCGCCTTCTCCGGCATCCGCAGCCGACCGTCCAGGACAACGCGAACCGGATCTCGACCGCGCGGCACTCCTCTCGCTCCTCTCGCTCCTCTCGCGGTGAGCAATGGATCGTCGGCGACTACGGTTCCCGCTCCGACCAGAATCGCGGCGGCGCGGCGGCGGCGGCGGTGGCCGTCGGCGCGCGCTGCCTCGCCGGTAATCCAGCGCGACTGACCAGTCGAAGTGGCGATGCGTCCGTCGAGCGTGAGCGCCGCCTTGAGAGTGAAATGGGCTCTGCCCTCGGTAGCATAGACGAGAAAAGGTTCATTGGCCTTCCGGCAGGCTTGTTCTTCGACGGGACCTTCCACGGCAATACCCGCCCGGGCAAGAACGGCCAGACCTCCTCCGTGCCCAGGAAAGGGGTCGTGCATTCCAAAAACCAACCGTCGAATGCCCGATTCGAGCACGAGGGGCGTGCACGGCTCAGTGCGACGAGAACAGACGTGAGCGCAGGGCTCGAGATTCACGTACAGAGTGGCACCGCTAGCCTTTCCGCCGAGCTTGGCCAGTGCCTCGGCCTCGGCATGAGGGGCGCCGGCACAACGATGGAAACCCTCGGCGAGAATCCTGCCGTCTTCTCCGGCGATCACGCAGCCAACGATCGGGTTGGGAGAAGTCCTGCCCTCGGCTCTCTTGGCCAACGTCAGACAGCGACGCATGAAGTACCCGTCACGCCACGCCTGAGAGTCCTCGGCTTGCTGCAGATCTTCAGTGCTCGCCATGGCTCGCCCTGGTCCGCACGAGCTGCGACAGCTCGCTCATGAATTCGTCTATGTCACGGAAAGAACGATAGATCGATGCGAATCGAACGTAGGCGACTTCGTCGAGGGCTCGCAGACGAGGAAGCACAAGCTCGCCGATGGTCTGCGACTTGACTTCTCTGTCGGGTTCCTCTCCGATTTGTCGCTCGATCTGGAGAGCCAGCGCCTCGAGCTGCTCGAGCGAGACCGGTCGCTTTGCACACGCGTGTCTGAGCCCATTGAGAATCTTCTGCCGATCGAACGGCTCGCGGCGACCATCCTTTTTGACCACCACGGGGAGCGCGTCTTCGATCCGTTCGTAGGTGGTGAAACGTCGGCCACAGGCAGTACATTCGCGCCGCCTTCGGGTCTCGGCACCGTCGCGAGAAAGGCGCGAATCGATCACCTTGTCGTCGATCGAAGGACAAAAAGGGCACTTCAATCTCCGCTCCTCTCGCCTCCTACTCCCTCCACTCCCTCCACTCCCTCCACTCCCTCCACGTCTCTCTCTACCTCTCCTTGCTTCTCCTCGAACGCCGCAATCTTGTCCAGGCGTTGCTGATGCCGTCCTCCGTCGAAAGGGGTGTTGCGGAACACCATGACGATCTCTTCGGCGGCGCCGAGGCCGGTAACCCGCTCTCCCAGGCACAGCACGTTCGCATCGTTGTGCGCCCGTGCCATGCGAGCGCTATAGCTATCGGTTACCCGCGCTGCCCTCACCCCCTTCGTCTTGTTTGCGACGATAGACACACCCACGCCGGTACCACAAACCAGTATTCCCAAGCTATCGCGGTGCTCGGCAACCGCGACTGCTACCTTCTCGGCATAGTCGGGGTAGTCGACGCTGTGACTGCAGTCGTCGGTCCCGTAGTCGGCGACTTCGTCTCCGAGACCGCGAAGAACGGCGACTAGCGACCTCTTGAGATCGTATCCTGCGTGATCCGAGCCAACGTACCAGCGCACGCCACTGCTGGTCCGCACGCTGCTTCGAGGCGATTCTTTCACGCTGTGCTCAGGCACGCAGTGCTCAGACATGCTGTGTGCTCGTGCCTATTTGGCGTGGGCTTTGACGTACTCCACTATGTCGTGAACAGTCTTCATCTGATCGGTGTCTTCGTCTGGAGTCTCGAGCCCGAAAGTCTCCTCGATCTTGAGGACGACGTGCGTTCTGTCCAACGAATCCGCCTTCAGGTCGTCAATCAGCGAAGCAGTATCGACTACTTGCTCTGCTGGGAGATCGAGAACCTCACTTATGATCTCCTTGACCTTTCGTTCGATCTGCTGGGGTTCCATTGTTCCCAATACCTTGCCTTTCTCCCTCGACGCTCGCTGCACGGGGGCCATCAGCGACTGTCTATCCAGATTGAGTGATGCTCTCGGCACTCGACCAGGCGGCGGCGTGCGCTGAAATGGCTGCCGCCGCCTTCTTGGTCAGCTCGAGCTTGGCCAGTCTGTCGGCCGCGAGTATTGCGTTCTTGAGCGCCAGTGCGTTCGACCGTCCATGAGTCACGATCACCACCCCGTCCACCCCGAGCAAAGGCGCCCCACCTGCTTCGGCATAGTCGATCTTCCGTCTCAGTGCCTTGAGTGCCGGCCTTAGCAGAACAGCACCGAGCCGCGCTCGCAGCGAGGAAACCACCGTCTGCTTGAGGAACGAAACGACAGCCTGGGTGGCTCCCTCGGCAGTCTTGAGCGCAACGTTGCCAGTGA
>JAZDLZ010001008.1:0-4736 GCA_043801535.1 Pseudomonadota bacterium | reverse complement strand
GTCGCCTTCGTGATGGGAATGCCTTTCCCCATGGCCTTCCGACGGCTCGGACGCGAGTCGCGTGCTCTGCCTTCGTGGGTTTGGGCCCTGAATGGCGGAGCCTCTGTTCTAGCTTCCGTCATGGCTGTCATTGTCTCGATGTCGATGGGCTTCACCGCTTGCCTCGCTGCAGCCACTGCGGTGTACTTCGTTGCGCTGCTCTTCGGCATCGCCCTACTGCGCCATCCTGCGACAGCCCAGCAGGCAAGCGGCATCCCTTAGTCGCCCGCCGCCGCCGCCGTCGCCGCAGAAGAAGAGAGATGAGCTCACCGACCTGGTTGAATGACCAACACGGGGACCATGTCTACCGAAAGGTAGCCGCTTCCTTCGGCTGCGGACGTACCGTCTACGACTATCCAGTATGTCCCGGCCCCCAGCGTGCTCACGATGTGGGAGCTGGTGGACTGCTCGCCCGAGTCACTGTCGCACGCGATCTCGGCGCCAAGACAGGTCTTGCCTGCGTGGAGGTGGATGATCGTGTCATAGAATGGACTGCCGGCGCTGATCATGACCACCATACGATCGGTCAGCTCGAGACGAAAGACAACATCCGGCGTTCCGGCCCCGCCGCAGCTTGATGCGTAGTCATCCTTGGCTGGCCAGGTGGTGAACGACCACTGTCCTGGCCTCATGATCGTCGGGATCTTGCCGCCACACCGATCATTGGCGGGCGGTGGAGTCTCGGGGTCGCAGGCGTCGCCGAGGCCGTCACCGTCGGAGTCGAGCTGGTCGGCGTTCGGAGCCGACGCACAATTGTCGGCCTCGCCACAGACGCCGTCGGCATCGATGTCGTTGTCGAGATCCAGCGGACAGGCGTCGCACTCGTCGCCCAGAAGGTCATGGTCAGCGTTGATCTGCCCAGCATTCGGGAGAGTCGGACAGTTGTCGCACCTGTCTCCCACACCATCCCAGTCGAGGTCCAGCTGATCCGGGTTGGCATGCTCTGGACAGTTGTCGACGGGGTCGACGTGCTCGTCCGCGTCCTGGTCTTCGAGATCGCTGGCTGACGTCGGATCCAACGGACACACTGACGCGATCTGGGCGCTCGAATAGAGATACTGCGCAGCCCAGCCTCCCCAGCTCACGGCATAGCCGGCTTCCGCTTCGCGGGTGAAGCAGTTGTTGTCCCAGCGGAGGTCCAGCAGTCCGGTTGTTGTGGCCGTGACAACGCTGAGGTCGTAGCCACCGGCAACAGTATCGGGAAACCTGTCGCCATCATTCGAGGTGACCAAACACTTGCCGTCGCTGTTTAGAGCACAGGCTGTACAGGCTATTGCTTCTCCTTCAGTATCCGACGGGCTCGCATCCTGGTAGCAGCTGGCGGAAAACTGACCAACTACGTTGTTCTCCATCCAAATCTCGGTTGCGTGATTGGCCGTGATCACGACATTGCCGCACTTGTAGGGCCGGAAATTCTCAGCTTCCTCCTGCAGGGGCACTCCATAGCATCGCCCCTCATTACCCCAGAGGACGTTGTCGCGCAGGAATAGACCTCGAGTGTTGCCGACGTTCACGTAGTTGAAGCCAACTCCGGCCCAGGTACCGCCGTTCTCCTCGGGATTCGCGCCGTTGCCGTAGATTTCGTTGCCGGCGATGTCGATCAGGCCTGTTGGCGCATTCAGGGACACTCCACTGACCGCGTTCTCGTAAATGCGGTTGTAGCGGATGGCAACATCATCGATGTCACAGCGCTCGCACCTCTTGGTCGAACAAGCCGCGCACCCTTCCATCTCCCAGATCACGATGCCCTTGCCCTTTTCTGCATTCGGATTGCCTGGCTGTCCGTTCGCGTAGAGCTCGGTTCCTTCGATTGTGATTCCGTACATGGGCGCGCCATCGAGATAGCCTTTCGAATCGTCTGCCATCGACTGGAGCCCAATCCCCTCCATGTCGACGGTGAGATTCATTTCCTTGGCGCCGGTGTGGTGGATCCTGCACGAACGGATGGCGATATCCCTGGCACCATCTAGCCTACTTGCCACGAGGTTGATGCCCCTGGCTCCAGCGAAGGCAACTTCCGTCGCCACGATCGCGATCCGCTCGCTGTTCTCGATCCGGATTCCATAGCCAGGGCCGTTGGTGACCGCGCACTGCGCAATATGAATGTCGGTCGAGTCTTTGACAACAATGCCTGAGCCGTAAGTCCCATAAACTTGTAGATTGGTGAGGACGACGTGGCTCACGCGCACCAGAGGCTCGTCGTTGCCGATCTCGATCCCCTTTTGGCGGACCGTGAGCTCGACGGCGCGACAAGGCTCGGTATCGTTGATATCACATCCCTCGGGCCGATACACCAGTCGACTCGGTGCCACTTGACTCGGTGGAATGAATGTCCACTGGCCGGGCCCAAGGATGGTCGCATTTTTGACGCCAAGGATCTGCTCGTCGTCGTCGAAACCGTCACCCGAAAGAGCATCCTGGTCGGCACAGTCGCCGTCCCCGTTCCTGTCGTCGAGAACGCGGCAGTTCTGCCAAGTCGTGGACGGTGCCGTGACGGAAAACGCGCCCTTGAGGCTGCCCGTTGTCATTTTGGTCCAGTTGCCGGCAGGATCGGCGCCCGAAATCATGGGGCGAGGTAGAGCCGGATCGTCTGGGTAAGCCCCGAAGGTAATGGGCGCCCCCGGTGCCCCAGATTGCATGACTGACAGCATTTCCCGGAAGACCCTGCCGCGACGAAGCAGCACTACATCTCCAGGACTGAGGGCTACTTCCGTGATCTTTCCGAGGCTCCTCCAAGGACCATCAGTATCGTTTGGCTCTCCAGCGAGGCCGCTGTTGTCGTCATTACCCAGCTCGCTGTCAATGTAGTAGGTCGTTCCCCAGGCCTGAGCCATAGAAGAGAACGCAAGCAGGGTGTATGCAACGCCGCTCTGGATCGCAATGCGCATGAACTGCCTCCGTGCTCACGGCTCGTGCCGTATCCCGCCGAACGTCAAGGTGGCATCTGACCGGACAGGCCGCCTCTCGCTCGGCATGGTCGCGAATCTAAGCCTAGGCCACGGCCTTGGCCCGTGCCCTTGCCTTGCCAAGTGCCCATTCTTCCAGGCTTTCGCCGCCCCGCACGGGTTCAAGTTGTGAGAGGGTCTGCGTAGCAAATGGCAAGCCAGCGGCCGAGCAAACCATCAATTTTGAGAAACGTCGGTCTCCCACCAAGGAGGATCTTTCGCAAGAAATCATGTCATGTAGCGTACATAGACACTCTCTGCTGGCAAGACCACCAGCAAAGGCGGGATGCCGTTGTCGAGTCGGGGGAAGTTCCGGTCCAAAGAGCTGCGATGCGTGCGCAACCTATCGAAATGATTAAGACGGCTGGCAACCTGCTGGAGACAAAGGACCTCGGCATTGCCGACCCCACTGCGGCCAACAGACCCCAACCCGGCACAGCAGCCGAGCCAATCGGGTGCCTCGGGGATAGTGAGCTGCTAATGCCACTGGATCCGCAACGGCGAGAATCCAAGCCCTCAAGCCCCCCAAGCCCGACTGGCGCCGCGCGATCCTTCAAGTCATCATTGGATTTTGTCTGTCTGCCAACCGGGGGCTCGCCAATGAAGCGCACACGATTCTCACCGCGACCCAACGCCCACCAACCACCCTACCGCGCTGCACGTGTCAAGCTCGGATTGGCCAGTATCCTGCTGCTATTCCTGCCATTGGCATTGGCCGGAGCCCCTCTATCTCCGCATCCCGGCTCGGCCCTCGTTCGCACGCCTGCCGTCTCTACTCCGGCCAATCGAGCAAGCCGCTACCCGTGGCCGACCGTGACCGACGGCAGCGACGTCGTGGCGTCGCGGTTCGCGTCGCCCGCTGGAGCGACGCCTGTGGCCATGCCGCCGGAGAGCTTCGGCAACTGGCTGCGGCAGCTCCCTCTCCTCGCGCCGGCGACTGCGGTGCACCTCTTTGACGGCCGGCCAAAAGCACGACAGGACGTGCACGCTGCCGTGGTCGACCTCGACGTTGGCACGAAAGACCTCCAGCAGTGCGCCGATGCGATCATGCGTCTTCGTGCCGAATACCTGTACGCCCGACGCCTTCCCATCGCTTTTCATCCGTTGCCCGGACGAGCGAATGTCCTGGCATGGTCTGGCGGCAGCAGAAAAGCGCTGGAACGATACCTGATCAGGGTGTTTGCCGCCGCAGGCAGTGCGTCCCTCCAGGCTGAGTTGCGCCCGGTTGGAACCCGAGCGCTCGAGCCAGGCGATGTGCTAGTCCAGGGTGGCTATCCGGGCCACGCAGTGCTCGTGCTCGACGTCGCTGCCGACAATCGAGCTGGCCGCCGCTACTTGCTGCTGGGCCAGAGCTACATGCCAGCCCAGCAGTTCCACGTGCTCAAGAACTTGGCCGATCCCACGCTCTCGCCCTGGTTCGATGCCGGTCATCTCGACGAGCCGTCTGGGCTAGCCACTCCGGAATGGCGTCCATTCCACCGTGCCGACGTGCGCCGGTTCCCGCCTCCACGACGGGAGGCATTCGCGGCGCGCACTGGGTGTGAAACAAAACCGTTGGTCGTGCTGTTCCCGGCCCTCTGTCCCTAGTCCCTAGTCCCTAGTTCCATTCCTCTTTCGAGGTGCTATTCTCGCCGCAGCAACCGGCGGCGCGACGGTGACATGGCACTCCAATGAATGGCCGAATTGAACAAGGAACTAGGAGCAGAGGACCAAAGACCGAGAACGGCCTGCGCTCCCTCGGGTGCCTTGTCA
>JAZDLZ010001006.1:0-4563 GCA_043801535.1 Pseudomonadota bacterium | reverse complement strand
GGGGGGGCTGTTCCAGTTCCTGGTTCCTTGTCCCTAGTTCCTTGTTCCCTTCGTCGTCGTCGGAATTGAACAAGGAACTAGGAACAAGGGACAGGGGACCGAGAACGGCTAGCCCGTTGACCGATCGGGACACACCCGTTTGTGGAAACGCAGACCGGATAGTCTGGCTTCGACGGAGGGCTCATCAGACGCACGCCGGAGACGATCAGCAGCAAGGATATGGGAGCTGTCAAAGGCCTGGGGTGGACAGACAGTGATCTCTTTGATGCCGCCTACCATGGCGCCAGCCTGCTGACCGGGGCGACACTGATGAAGGCCTTCAAGGCCTCAGCTGATTGACCGCAGTCGCCCGCCCGCACGGTGCTATTCGGCCTCCTCGCAGTCCAGTCGACCGGCGAGAGACTCGTCGCTCGCCAATGGGCTCCGCCGCCGAAAACAGGAAAGCTTTGCAGCGTCGCCCGGCGTGGTCACGGTTTCCTGCCAAACCGATCGTCTGATGTGGTCGCGGTTGAGGTTGTGCTATCGAGCCATCCCGCCCGCGAGCCCGGGTACGCGTCGAAAGCTGGAGCGTATGGCTTGATGTCGAGGAGCGGCGTGCCGTCGAGAATGTCGACGCCCCTCACATCGAGGGTGGCGCCACTGACGGAGAGCAGCCGGACAACCGACAGACCGATGGGATTTGGCCGGCTTGGCGCCCGGGTCGCGAACAGCCCCCGCTCCACCACGTCACGGTAGGGTACTACCCGTGCCTGCCATGGCCTAGCCGGCTCACGTTGCTCTTTGAGAGCGAGAGCCTGTCGGCTAGCTCTCGCTGGGTGATCTGTGGGGTTCGGAGTAGCTCCGTCCACCAAACCCGATGCGCCGCCTGGGCCTCACGGGAGGCGGAACCATCAACTCGCGGATCGCGTTGAAGAGAGTGACGATTTTCTGGTCATGGGTCGATAGCTTCCTTTCGAGCTCGGCGAGCTTCGCTGCCAGCTGCCCGTGTGCCTCCAGACGGCGACGGAAGCTCCGTGTTGTCCGCGGCTTCGAAGGTGGGGCTGCTATCAGGTCCAACATGGGGCGTGTTGGGCCAAGAAGACTCGACAGGCGAGCCTCTGCTGGGACCCGCACCGGGACCCACTCGAGTTTCGCAGGCCAACAGGAAGGCACCGCGGCGGTGCGAGCCGCGTCTGGGGTGGGGTCACCCAGGTGTGCTGACCACAGCTGACCACCATTGTGGGGTCAACTGACCTGAGGCAGAAACCCGGCAGCGGGGTGCTCATTCCTCGACACTCCCCTCCCCGTCCAGCGCCGACCGTGCCCGCCCTTTGCAGGCCAACCGCTTGGATACGCTCGCGGCCAGAGAGCGCCCAGCCTCGTGATTTTGGTGATCTAGCAACCATTCCAAACACCGACTCCGAGTACCAATCCACTCGCAGGTGGCAATGGCCGGAGGCGATTTCGAGGACGGCCAGGCAGTCTGGTGGCGGCCGCGGTCGGCACGCCAGTCGCTGGTATCCGGATTGCAGGTGATAGCGGTTGGTGGCCGACATGGCGCTTTCTCGACACAGCGGCGATTCGACAATGACGACTTCGAGGAGTGGACGCCGTGATCAGGGTAGTGCCGGCCGGCCCTCGAGTGATGGTCGCAATAGCCTGGAATCGGAGGAACCATGAGACTAGACGCGCTCAGCATTGCCAACAAGGCGCTGGCACTTGGTGCAGCGTCCCTGGCGTTTTTCGCCTGTGACACGAACAGCGAGCCTGTCCTTCCCGAGGCAGAGCGAGAAACCTTCGACGAAGCGCCCGGAATCGTCTCGGTGGAAGAACTGGTGCCTGGCGCAACCGAAATGATCCTCGACACCCGTGGCGTTCCTGCGTATCTCGCCGGCGATCTCGGATCGGTGTCGCTGCTGGCCGAGGACTACGGCTCGGTCGAGCTCGGCATGCGGCCGGTGGTCGCGGCCATTGCCCCGGCTTTTGGCGTTACTGCCGAGAAGCTTCAGCTCTTCGACGTCAAGGTCGACAAGCTTGGCCACACTCATGCAGTCTACCAGCAGTACGAGAATGATATCGAAGTTGTCAACGGTCGGCTGCTCGTCCACGTCAATCAAGAGGGCGAAGTCTATGCGGCAAACGGTGCCGTTGGTGGTCTCACCGTCTCGGTTGCTTCCAGACCGGCAATCGACGCCAGTGCTGCGCTCGAGGAGCTTCGCCGGCGTTCGCGATATTCCGTGAATGCTGCCTTCTCCAAGCCGCGCCTCGTATACGTCCGCGGCGCCCATGACGAGGAGCTCCACCTGTCTTGGGAGATCATGAAGGCTGGCGCCCAAGACGACGGTGTGCCAGTGAGGGATATGGTCTACCTCGACGCAACGAATGGCGAGGTAGTAGCCATCCATCCAAAGGTCTACACCGTCGCGAACCGCGAGGTGTACTCGCTGAATGGATTGCCCAAGGCGCTTCCGGCTGCACCAGCTCGGCGCGAGGGTGATGCTGCCACTGCCGATGTCACCGTCAACGCTGTCTATGATCGACTCGGAGAGGTGTACGACTGCTATGGCAGCCTGTTCGGTCGCCGGTCCTACGACGACTACGACTCGCCGCAGAAAGTCATGGTCCACTACGAGGACACCCGACTCGAGCTCAATCCCAAGGGGACTGTCGAGCAGTCCCGGGCGCAGCTCTACTGGAGCGACTATCCGTACCTGAGCACCGACGCAACCGGAGCACTCGTCAAGGACGCCAACGGCAATCCGACTATCCAGGCCGTGTATGATCCGCAGATCACCATGGGAGATGGCGACGCCGTGGAGCAAGTGCAATGGGGCTGCGTGCAGTTCAACGGGTGGAACATGGCGCCCATGTGCGTCTGGAGTTGGAACACCTGGGGCTGTGTCCCGTGCGAGCTGAGTCGCCAATGGGTCGGCGGGATGAGAAATCCAGGTCACGCGCTCGAAGTAGTCGCCCACGAGTTCACCCATGGCGTCACGAGTAGCACCGCTGGATTGGTCTACATGGAGGAGTCAGGAGCATTGAACGAGGCTTTCTCCGACAGTCTCGCCGCTCGCTGCGTCGCAAGACAGACAGGTGCGGTCAATGCAGGCACCTGGCAGCTCGGCGGGGGCTGGTTCACGCCTCATTGGGCAGGCGACGCGATGAGATACATGAACAATCCAGTGCTCGACAGGACGTGGGTGAATGGTCAATGCCGCCAGCAAACCGACGCAACCTCCTGTCTGGGCGCAGGAGTCTGTCTCCACTCCACCGACTACTATGCCGATCGCTGGGCCTGTCCGGCAGGTACCTCTCTGGACGTGATCCGAGCGAACGACGGCGGCTTCGTCCACCTCAACTCGGGCATCATGAACCTCGCGTTCTATCTGCTATCGCAGGATCCGCTCGACACGATGAGACGGCCGGTAATCACCATGCACCCGCGCGCCGGGGCAGTCCTCCGCACTGGCGGACAGATTCCCTGGGTCGGCGTGCCAGGGATCGGAATCGACCGCGCTGCCCAGATCTTCTACCGCGCGCTCGACCTGTATCTGTCGGCGACCGCCAACTTCGCTGCCGCTCGGGCGGCCACCGTCCAGGCAGCCCGCGACCTCTATCCTGCCGAGCCTGCGGTGGCAAACGCCGTTGGTCGGGCCTGGCAGGCAGTGGGCGTGTTCGCCGGAGCAGCGAACCCCGCGACGATCGCCGACCTCGGTTTCGGCGTGCCCGTCGGTGGATTGCGCGGCGTCGCCGGCGAGAGACGGTACTACCGAGTGGAGGTCCCGGCCGGCGCGAGCGTGCTCACCGTCGAGCTGCGGGGAGGCAACGGTAATGCCGACCTCTTCGTTCGCGTCGACGACGATCCCAACGATCAGTACGAGCTGCCCAATGCCGGTGACGGATGGCGGAACCCTGGCAAATGGGACTTCGAGCCTGCCGGTGGAAACGGCGCCACCACCAACGAGGTGGTAGCGGTCGCCATCAATCCGCCAGCGCCAGCCAAGACCTTCTACAACGTCCTCGTCTATGCCAGAAGCGACTACGACAACGTCACTCTCGAGGCGCTGGCCAGCAATTGCAGTGTCGCCGGCGCCACCTGTTGCCCGGCGGTCGAGCTGTGCGGCAACCGCATCGACGACAATTGCGACGGCATGGTGGACTCCGGCCTCGAGAGTTGCAATGGCGCCGACGACGACTGCGACGGAACCGTCGACGAAGCCGGCGCTGCGGGTTGTTCCTTCTTGTACCAGGACGCCGACCGTGACGGCTATGGTGCCGGCAATGCCAAATGCCTGTGCCAGCCCGATCGGACCTATTCGACGCCCGTCGGGCTCGACTGCAACGACTCCCAAAGGACGGTGAATCCTGGGCATCCAGAGCTCTGCGGCGATGGCCTGGACAACGACTGCTTGAGCTTCACCGACGAGAATCTGCTATTCCACCAGCGCGGTTTGCCTTGCATCGTCAAGAACGGCAGATGCAAGTCCAGCGGCAACTACGAGTGCTCGGCAGACCGCCGGCAGCTCGAGTGCAAGATCGTCCCTGGTACCGAAGTCTGTCAGAATCTGCGAGGCGATATGAACG
>JAZDLZ010001005.1:0-3255 GCA_043801535.1 Pseudomonadota bacterium | reverse complement strand
CCTTCGAGAGCTCTTCCGCAATCCGGATCGATCCGGGGGCAACCACCACCGAGTCCGGCATTCTCCTCGGTTCTGCCGGCTTGGAGGCGGCGCTGCAGCACCTCGAAGAGATTCTCATGCCGCGGGTAGAGGGTTTCATTTGGTATTGATGTAGCCACAAGCGACTGGCATTGGTGCTAGCATGCGCGCCAGTGGGAGGAAGGCGATGACAAAGATACATCCAACCGCTATGGCAATGCTGCTGTTGTGTGGCCTTGGTGCCTGCAAGGATGATCCAGGCAGTACTGTAGAGCTTGGCAAGCCCAAAGCCGCGGAGCCATACCGCGCGGCGGCCAGCACCAGGGTCACGACCCCGGTTCTCTACGGGAAAAAGCTGTCCTGCAGCGCGCTACTGGACCCGGCCAAGGTCGGTCCGGCCATGGGCAAGGAAGTCGTTATCGACGACCGATCGGCAAGCGAGGAAGACGCTACTGCGGTTTGCCAGGTCAAGCTCGCTGGCACTCCGCCGACTGCCAAGCAGCAGGAGCGAATGTGGATCGAGGGTGGACGAGTCTTGGGCGTGCTTCCCGGCGACGAGCTCTGCAGCGTGACTCTACTCTGTTCGTTCGTTTTCGATTCGAAGGAGCAGCAGGAGAAATGTCAGGCAGACGGACAGAAGGTTTCCACGGAAATCGGCGATCCCACCTGCGTCAAGGCCTACGAGGCTGGCGCCGACTATCGCTACGTTGTCTCGGTGTTGGATGCGGACACCAAGTGCAAGATCGTCGTCAACCCCGGACCGAGCGTGAAAGACGAGGCGACTCCCAAGCAGTGCGCTCGCATCGCCACCGAGTTGATTACCGCCGAGAGCATCAAGGCAGACAAAGCTGACAGAGCCGAAAAAGCCAACAGCGCTGGAGCGCTGCCCAGCTCGACCGGAGGATCCGCCGGAACCTCCGCCGGAGCACCCGGAGCACCCGGAGGCTCTCGATGAGCCGAGCTCGGGAGATTGGTCCTCCGACTGCACTACTGCTGGCGTGCCTGTTGCCTGTCGCTTGTCACCGCGGGGTATCCATGCCCAGAGTGGTTGCGCCCCGAGAGGTTCCGGCGGCACGCGGGGCACCGGCAATCCGAGAGATCGTCGATCTCGGCAACTCCGCGATTCCTCTGGCCGGCGCATTGCCACGCCGCGACAGCGACGGAGTCTTCGTGATTGGTGAGCTTCTGCTCGTGGAGGGTGCCGACTTCGGCAGGCAGCCAACGGTCGTCATCGGTGGCAAGCCGGTCGGGGTGGTGGCGCGTACCGACGCCGGCGGGATCATCGCGAGAGTTCCCACTGCAATTCCTGCGGGAACGGCGGTTGTCGAGATTGCCCACCAGGGTGGGCAAGATGGACGGGAGATACTGGTCCGTCGTTATGGCCTGGTGGCTGAGACTTTCGCCAACACGATTCACCTGTTGAGCATGACCGGCGACAACGGCTCCTCGAGCACCAGCAGCGAAGGCGGGCCTTCGACTACCGGCCAAGGGTCGTCAGCGGATGCTGCCGCGATCGAGGACGAGTCATCGGACACCGGGGGCACCGGAGGCACAGGCGAGGGCGCGGTCGGAAAGGCAGCTTCGATCGCCAGGGTCGGTGCGATCCAGATTCCCGAGCCACACTGCCTCGGCTTTTCCGGGTCCGGGGAATACGCCTACGTGGCTTCTCTCGACGGCAAATGGAAGCTGGCGGTCGTGTCGCTCGCTGCTTCCCGCGGTCCGGCTCTCGTGCACCAGCTACCAGTAGGAGTATCGCCGGTAGTCGGCGTTTCCGTCGCGGAGCACCGTCCATTGCTAGTGGTCGTCGGAAGCACGGACCTGCAGCTATTCTCGCTGCGCGACCCCGGCCATCCAGCACCCTACGCGCCTTTCCAGTTGCCCGAGAGATTGGCGAGCGATGCCGTCGTGGCTGGAGCGATCGACCCCGCCGGCGAGACCCTGGTCCTGCTAATCGGCAAGGGAAACCGACTGGTGGCCGTTGACCTGTCCCAACCCGATGCACCCGTTGTCGGTCCGGAGATCGGGCTACTGCCTGGCGAGAGGTACTCACTGATACGGGACGTGCTGTTTGCTGCCGACGGCAAGTCCGTCTTGGTGGTCTCGGGTGAGAACGAGCAATCGCTTGCTGCTGGAAGGCAGCCGGTGCGCCTGACAACAGTTGTGCTCGATCGCTCGTCAGGAGAACTGACCCCTGGCTTGCCGAGTACCCAGGTCGTCGCCGGTGCGGCAGCGCCGGCTGGTCTGGCCGCCACTCGATCGCGGCCGCTCGTTTCGGGCTCGGCAATCCAGAGCAAGGAAAAGGCGGTCGTGTTTCTCGGCGTGAGCGACCCTGTGCTCTTGTTGTCGCCAGCGTCGGATCGGGTCCGGAGCGCGCGCGCGGCCGAGGCAACGGCGGCGGTCAGTCCGATGAGTGAGCCGGGTGCCATCGTCCTGGCCGATCCAGAGAGCGGCGGCGGCCTGCAGATCGCTGCTCCCGGTATCGTGTCGTCTCTCGACGTGTCGCCCGATTCGCAGCTGTTGCTGGCCGCGACCTGTCTTCTCGAAGGCGGGCCCGATGCCGATGCCGGCAAACAGGCCACGGAGCTCGGAGTGCTGGAGCTGCCGGTGGCAGCGTCGCTGGCAGACCCGTCCGCAGCTGTCGTTCGCCCTCGCTATTTGCCGCTGGCCAAATTGTCGGCAAGTAGCTCTTCCCGCGGTGTGTGCCGGAGTCAGCTCAAGATCCAGCCGTAGATAATACGATGCCACTCATCTTTTGGAGGTCACCGAGCGTCTCGGAAAGCACGATTGCCGGGACTTCTCCTAGCCTGAGTCGACGCTCCTCCGGCTGGGCCAGAACCTTCAGCAGACGGCGATCAGCTTCGCGGAATGCCGGAGGATCCGGCATGGCGCGCAGCAAATCCTCGAGGAGCCAATGGATGTACGGGTTGTTGCCACACTGCTCACCGAGCGCAGCAAGTTGCTCTGGTTCCCCGGTCTCGAGGAAGCAAGCGATGGCTGCCGTGCCAGATCCGGATAACCTGGACCACTTCTCGAACACCCGATCGAATGCCAGCTTCTGACTCATGACGTATTCTCCGACGGCCGTTCTCGGCCCCCAGTCCTCTGTTCCTATACCGCGCGCGGACGAAGACTGCGGATCTGAAAGAGCATTCATGGTACTCAGCGGCTGGACGGTCACGGTCACGGTCACGGACCACGGTTCACGCCACACGGAATACGATCAGGGGAGGCACTACG